>DATCDE010000268.1 GCA_036510875.1 Actinomycetes bacterium | reverse complement strand
GGTCGGCTGCTCCAGCTGCGGCGGCCGCCACGGGTCGTCCGCCCACCGGTCCACCCAGCCCGGGTCGTCGCTCCACGTCGGCCCCTCGGGCCCGTGCTGCTCGGTCATGGCGCCGATCCTGCCCGAGCCGCCGCGTGTCGGCGATCCCGGGACCGACCCGGACTCGTCGAACGGCTCAGCCGAACGGGTTCAGCCAGGAGACCACCCGGGCGCCGCCCCGGTGCAGCCGGCTGCATAGGGTGTCGGCCGACGTCGAGTGCGGCAGCGCCGCGACCACGGCCTCGACCACCTCGGACGGGGCGTCCGTGACCACGGTGAAGACCTGGCCGGCTCCGGACCACACCACCCGCTCGGGGCTGCCGGTGAACACCCGGACCGGATGGCCGTCGACGACCGCGGCGGTCGAACCGGCCAGCGGCTGGCTGGGCAGCCGACCCAGCTCCTCGAACACCGACACCGCGTTCAGCCCGTCCGAGTAGGTCAGGTGCAGGGTGGAGCTGCCGTCGTCCTCGACCGGCCGGGCGTCCACCAGCTGCAGCCGGCCGATCGAGTCCAGGCAGGTCCAGCCCCGCCGGCACCAGGCCGCAAGGTCGACCTGCTGCAGGCCGGGGCCATGCGCGGCGGGCAGCAGCGGGGGCAGGTGCTGGACCCGGTCGACGGTCATGCTCACCTGCTCGAACCCGGACGACCGCTGCAGCTGCCCGTTCGCGTCGAACACCTCTCGACGCAGCAGCAGCCCGGTCGCGGCGTCCACCCAGAACCGGGCCATCGGCCGGCCCTCGTCGTCGGTGGCGCCGATGACCACCGCGGAGCGCCCGGCGACGGGCTCGCTCCCGGTCACAGCCAGCCGGTAGGACGACGCGAGCAGCCCCAAGATGGTGGCCGGGCTGATCGCCGGCTGCTCGGTACCGGTGACGAAGCCGGCCGCCTGGCCGCCGTCCGTGGTGTCCTCCACCTGGAGCAGGGTGCCGCTGCCGGGCCGGTGCGAGATCCCGACGGTGCGCATCGGGCCACCGCGGTCCCACACCTGCTGGACCCCGCTGTAGGCCAGGGCGTCCGGTGCGCGCAGCGCCCGCTCGAGCAGCGCCACGGCGTCCGGCTCGCTGCCCGAGGACGCGGATGCAGCCGCGGGGCCGCCGAGGCCGAGGAACAGCGCGGCGAGGCCGAGCAGCAGGCTGAGCAGGCGGCGGTTCACGGCTGGCTGGCGGACGACGCGGGCGCGAACGAGGTGGGCACGGCCGACAGGACCGGCTCGAACAGCGGGACCCCGCTCGTCACGGCCGCGTGCTCACGGACGAACCGGCTGACCGGCGGCGTGACCGCTGGACCCTCGGGCGAGCCACCCACCGCGTACGCGGTGACCAGCCCCAGCAGGAGCACCGAGAACAGCCCCGCCGAGGCGACCAGCACCCGGTGGTGGGGTGCCCGGACCGGTTCGTCCTGCGGCTCCGGGAGGGGGTGCGCCAGGCCGGGACCGGTCGGGTCGGCCAGCGCGGCCAGCCGGGCGGCCAGGCTCGCGGGCGCGGGCGGCCCCGGCAGGTCGGCCAGCAGGCCCTTCACCGCCCGCTGGGCGTCGTAGTCGGCCCGGCACTGCGGGCAGCCGGCCAGGTGGGCCAGCAGCCGGGAGCGGTCCGGCTCGGGGACCAGCCCGTCGACGAGCGCGGCCAGCCGGTCGCCCGGGTGGCCGCCGCCGCGCGGCTTCACGGCCGGCCCTCGGTGCGCTGCGCCGGGGCGCGGTGGGCGAGCTCGCGGCGGAGCTGGGCCCGTCCGCGATGGATCCGACTACGGACGGTGCCGATCTTCACCCCCAAGGTGGCCGCGATCTCCTCGTAGGACAGGCCCTCGATGTCGGCCAGCACGACCGCGGCTCGGAACTCCGGCTGCATCAGGTCGAGGGCTCGCTGCACGTCGTGGTCGAAGTGGGTGTCGTCGAACGCCTGGGCCGGGGTCGGCTCGCGCCCGGGCAGCCGCTCGGCGGCGTCCTCGGTGAGCGCGTCGAACCGGATCCGCTGCTTGCGGCGCATCTGGTCGAGGAACAGGTTCGTGGTGATCCGGTGCAGCCAGCCTTCGAAGGTGCCGGGCGTGTACGACGACAGCGAGCGGAACACCCGGACGAAGACCTCCTGGGTGAGGTCCTCGGCGTCGGGCCGGTTGCCGGTGAGCCGGTAGGCCAGCCGGTACACCCGCTGCCCATGCTGGGCGACCACGTCGTCCCAGCTCGGGGCGGCCCAGGACGCCTCGGGCGCCAGCCGCAGCTCGGACTCGCCGTCCAGGCCGGTCCGCGAGGGCTCCGCCACGCGCACACCTCCGAGCATCGACAGCACGAGGACCTCCAGTGTCTCATTGCTGGATCTTCGGTTGGTAAAACGTGACGCCGCGTCTGGTCAACGCCACCGCCGGATCACCCGGCGGGCCACCCTCCTCTTCCGGAACGTGGGCGACGGCGCGGCGGTTCCCGTCGGGGTGGCTAGCCTGGGATCATGGAGGGTGCGCCGCACCTATCCGGAGGCCGGCCGATGACCGCCGGCGGACGCGAGGAGGAACCGATCAGCACGCCGAGCCCGAACGACAGCTGGGCCTACGCCGAGGGCTTCCTCCCCGAGGACGCCGTCCTGCTCGCGGCCCGGCAGCGGGCCGAAGAGGTCGGCTGCGTCCCGATCCTGCCCGGCGGGGGTGCCACCCTGTCCTTCCTGGCCGGGATGCTGCGGGCTTCGGCCGTGGTCGAGGTCGGCACCGGCACCGGGGTCTCTGGCACCTACCTGCTGCGCGGGATGGCCCCCGAGGGCGTGCTGACCACGGTCGAGCCGGAGGCCGAGCACCTGCGGCTCGCGCGGGTGACCTTCGCCGAGGAGGGCGTCGCACCGAACCGCACCCGGACCATCCTGGGGCGGCCGCTGGACGTGCTGCCGCGGCTGGCCGACGCCGTGTACGACCTGGTGTTCTGCGACGGCGACCACCGCGAGAACGCCGACTACCTGGCCGAGGCGCACCGGCTGCTGCGCGTTGGGGGCTTGGTGGCCTTCGACGACGCACTGTGGCACGGCAAGGTGGCCGACCCGGCGCAGCGGGACCCCGAGACCGTGGCCGTGCGCGAGCTGGGCCGGGCGCTGCGGGCCGACGAGCGGTTCACCGTGCTGCTGCTGCCGGTCGGCGACGGGCTGCTGGTCGGCCGCAAGCTGATCTGAAGCTGACCTGACAGCGCGGCCCCGGCGGCGGGTCGTTACCACGCCACCGGGGCCGGACACTGCGAAGTGCCGCTCAGCAGGACTGCCGGCGTCAGCTCCCGACGTTCTTCAGGGCGTCGCCGAGCGCCTCCGCCTCAGCGGGGGACAGCTCGACGACGAGGCGTCCACCGCCCTCGAGCGGGACCCGCATGACAATGCCGCGCCCCTCCTTGGTGACCTCGAGCGGGCCATCGCCCGTCCGCGGCTTCATGGCCGCCATGCGTTACCCCTTCCTGGTTGCCGCGCTGTGCGGGACCCGAGCTCCGGTCGTTCGGGCAGCACCCCCAGCGATGCGATCACCTCATTATCGACCATGAACGCTCCGCCCGGAAACGATCACCGCCAGATGCCCCCTGCCACCCTCTGCATCAAGGGCACCTTCTGTGCGCATGGCCGCACAAACACACCCTTCATCCGGCGTCCAAGAAGCTCATGAAGGGGAGAGAGCTGCGGCAGTGCGCACAGAAAGTGCCCTTCATGCGGGAGGGGGGGCGGGGGTGGCTAGGGCCAGGGCGAGGGTCTCCTCGACGAAGCGGGTCTTGCGCACCGTGTAGGCCAGCCGGTCAGTGCGGAACCGCTCGGCGAGATCGAGCTTGAGCGCGGCGTAGGCGTCCCGGCGCTCCGGGTGCGCGCGCAGGTAGGCCGGGAACAACAGGTGGTCGCGCTCCCAGTCCGAGCCGATCGCGCAGACGTGGACGTGCACCCGCGGGAGCACCCCCGGCGGGGTGCGCAGGTACCGGTGCCCCGGCTCGCGACCGCGCAGCACCATGCCGACGGACTCCAGCCCGGGGACGTACACCGCCTCGTCGTCCAGGTCACCGACCGAGGCCAGGACGTCGAGCACCGGCTTGGCGGCCAGCCCCGGGACCGCGGTCGACCCGATGTGCGCCACCCGGACGCAGGGCCCGAGCACCGCCACGACCCGGTCCCGCACCCGGGTGAACCAGGCCGGCCACTCCGGGTCCGGCGGCACGACCTCCAGCGGGTCCCCGGTGGGCTCCCTGAACGTCTCGATCCCGCCGGACCTGGCGTGGCAGCCCTCGAGGTGGTCGTTGACCATGCCGACGGCCTGCATGAGCGCGTAGGCCGTCGTCGGGCCCACGAAGCGGAATCCGCGCCGCTTGAGCTCCTTGGCCAGCGCGGTCGACTCGGCGGTCACGGCCGGAACGTCGGCGAGGGACCGCGGCACCGTCCCCCGCATCGGCTGGAACGACCACAGCAGCGCGCTCAGGCCCTTGGGCAGCCCGGCGGCCATCCGCGCGTTGGCGACCGTGGCCGTGATTTTGGCCCGGTTGCGCACGATGCCCGCGTCGGCCATCAGCCGCTCGACGTCGCGGCCGCCGTAGCGGGCCACGGCCTGGATCGAGAACCCGTCGAAGGCAGCCCGGAACGCCTCCCGCTTGCGCAGGATGGTCAGCCAGGACAGGCCGGACTGGAACGCCTCCAGGGCCAGCCGCTCGAACATCGCGTCGTCCCCGCGCCTGGGCCGCCCCCACTCGGTGTCGTGGTACTGGACGTACTCCGGCGCCGAGGCGCCCCAGTGGCAGCGGGCCAGGCCGTCGTCCCCCCGGACGAGGTCGCTCACTCGGCGCTCCCGCGTGTCAGCGGGTCAGCCGAGTCAGCCGACCCAGCCGAGACAGCGGACTCGACCGCGGCGGCCAACCGGGCCAGCGACGCCCGGACGCCGGCCAGGAACACCGGGCGCACCACCGGGAAGCCCAGCCGCCCCACCAGCCCCAGGGGCAGCTCAAGGTCCTCCGACCACACGAAGCGAGACCGCCCGCCGGGCAGCGCCAACACCTCGAACAGCCCGGTCCCGCGCACGACCCGGCCGGTGTGCAGCACGGTCGCCCGCCACGGCGGGTCCCACTCGGTGACCACCATGGAGTCGACGAAGCCGGCCCGGCCGACCCCGGTGAACGCCTCCAGCCGAGCCCCGACGCCCTCGGCCGGACCGGCGACGACCCGCACCCGCGTGCCGAGCATCCACTCCGACTGCCGCTCCCAGTCGGTGACCGCCGCCCAGAGCGCCTCCGGGGGCGCGTCGACGATGACGCCGAGGGCGACGTGCACCGGCCGGTCAGGCACCGCCACCGTCCTCGGGCGCCGGCGTCCCCTCCTCCACCAGCGGCACCAGCAGCGCCCGGCCGGCCGGCCCCTGACGCTCCAGGTCGGCGATCCGGCCGTCGCGCTCGGCCAGCTCGGCGCGCAGCCGGTCCAGGACGGCGTCCACCTCGTCCATCCGGTACCCGCGCAGCCCCACCGAGAACCGGAGCGCGTCGAGGTCCTCCGGACGCATCGACCGGTCGGCCGGCAGCCAGGGGTCCGGGCGATCGGAGGTGGCCGGCGCAAGGCCGGTCCCCCGACCCGCGGCCACCACGGCGACACCGGCAAGGACGACGATGGCTAGCAGCACCCACAGCACGGGGACGATCGTGCCACGCTGGCCCGACACCCACCCATCGACCGACCGGAGCACCACCTTGGACCTGCGGCTCGGACCGCGGACGTTCGGCCCCGACGACCTCGTGGTCATGGCCATCGTCAACCGCACCCCGGACTCCTTCTACGACCACGGCGCCACCTTCGACGACGCCGCCGCGCTGGACGCCGTCGACCGGGTTGTCGCGCAGGGTGCCGCGATCGTGGACATCGGCGGGGTGAAGGCGGGCCCGGGGGACGAGGTCGACCCGGCCGAGGAGCTGCGCCGGACGGCCGGCTTCGTGGCCGCCGTCCGGGAGCGGCACCCCGGCCTGGTGATCAGCGTGGACACCTGGCGGGCCGAGGTGGGCCGGGAGGTGTGTGCCGCGGGCGCCGACCTCCTCAACGACGCCTGGGGTGGGGTCGACCCCGAGCTGGCCGAGGTGGCCGCCGAGCAGGGTGTCGGGTACGTCTGCACGCACGCCGGCGGCCAGCAGCCGCGGACCCGACCGCACCGGGTCGCCTACGACGACGTCATGGCCGACGTGCTGGCCACGACCCTCGGCCTGGCCGAGCGGGCCGTCGCGGCCGGGGTCCGCCGGAACGCCGTCCTCATCGACCCTGGCCACGACTTCGGCAAGAACACCCGGCAGTCGCTCGAGGTCACCCGGCGGCTGCCGGAGATGGTGGCCACCGGCTGGCCGGTTCTGGTCTCGCTGTCGAACAAGGACTTCGTCGGGGAGGCCCTCGACCTGCCGGTCGGCGAGCGGCTGGTCGGGACGCTGGCCGCCACGGTGCTCAGCGCCTGGATGGGGGCCCGGGTGTTCCGCGCGCACAACGTGGCCGAGACCCGGCAGGTGCTCGACCTGGTCGCCGCCGTCCGCGGGACCCAGCCGCCGGCGGTCTCCCGCCGCGGCCTCGCCTGACACCTGTCAGGGTGCGGACGACCTATGCGTCGTCTACACCCTGACAGGTCGAGGGATCAGGTGCCGTTGCCGCGCCGGCGCCGCACCGGCTCGCCGCTCGTCGCCGCCCGGGTCTCCGCGGCCGCCATCGCCACGGTCGCGGCCTGCTCCTCGGCCCACTTGGCCGCGCGGTCCTCGTCCGAGCGCCGGATGATGTGCACCGCCTCGTCCACGTCGTCGGTGAGCTGCAGCAGGCCGAGGTCCGGAGCCGCGACGTTGCCGCGGGCCAGCACCGAGGTGCGCACCCAGTCGATCAGCCCGCCCCAGTAGTCGCTGCCGATGAGGACGACGGGGAAGGTGGTCACCTTGCGGGTCTGCACCAGGGTCAGCGCCTCGAACAGCTCGTCCAGGGTGCCGAAGCCGCCCGGCAGCACCACGAACCCCTGCGCGTACTTTACGAACATGGTCTTGCGGGCGAAGAAGTAGCGGAAGGTCATGCCGATGTCGACCCACTCGTTCATGCCCTGCTCGAACGGCAGCTCGATGCCCAGGCCCACCGACACGCCGCCGGCCGTGCAGCAGCCCTTGTTCGCCGCCTCCATGATCCCCGGGCCGCCGCCGGTGATGACCGCGTACCCGGCGTCGGCGAGCGCCGCGCCGAGCCGTTCCGCGAACGCGTAGTCGGGGGTGTCCCGGTCGGCCCGGGCGCTGCCGAAGACCGAGACGGCCCGGCCCAGCTCGGCCAGCGCGCCGAACCCCTCGACGAACTCCGACTGGATCCGCAGCACCCGCCACGGGTCCTGGTGCACCCAGTCGCTCGGCCCCCGGGTGTCCAGCAGCCGCTGGTCGGTGGTGGTCTCCTGTACCTGGGAGCGGCGCAGCAGCACCGGGCCACGCTGCCGCTCCCGCGGCCGCGGCTGCTCGCCCCCGCCCGTCGGGTCGGCGGAAGGTCCCTCGGTCACCCGCCCACGCTAGCCGGTCGCCGGCCGGAACGATCGGCCAGGCCGCGGCCGTTGGCTCGGTGTTCAGCCAGAAGTCGCGGGGGCCGGCCCCGGCTCAGGGCAGCCGGACCACCTGGACGCCGGTCGACGGGCCGGGTGTTGGCAGGTGCCGGCTCAGCCACACCAGCGTTTCCGGTACCTGCGGGGACCACACCCGGGTGTTGTGGCCGCCCCAGCGCAGCACCGTCCGGTCCACCACGGTGGGGGGGCGCGCGCCGCGCTGCATGGCGGCCAACGCGGCTGCGGTGCCGTGGTCCTGCTCGGTGGCCACCAGGAGCAGGCTCACCGGGGCGGCCGGGGCGTGCTGCTCCAGCCACAGCGGGCTGTTCTGCCGGGCCAGCGCCGGGTAGGGCCGGAACACGCTGCTGCCGGTGGCGAAGTACCCCGAGAGGCTGACCGCCGCCGCGTACAGGTCCGGGTGCTGCAGGGCCAGCTTCACGGCGCAGAACCCGCCGGTGGAGTAGCCCTCGATCCCCCACCCGCCGGCGTCGGTGCGAACCCGCAGGTGCGTGGTGACGAAGCTGCGCACGTCCTGGGTGAGGAACGTCGCGGCCTTCGGGTAGCCGGGGACGTCGGAGCACTCGGTGTCCACCGGGGGGTCCACCGTGATGGTCGGCAGCACGAAGACGAACGGCTCGGCGCCGCGCTGCCGGGCCTGCTGCACCCGCTGCACCAGGTGCATGGCGTTCAGCCAGGTCGTCGGCGTTCCCGGGAAGCCCGGCAGCAGCTCGACGACGGGGAACCGGACGTGGGCATACCGAGCCTGGTCGTACTCGGGCGGCAGCCACACGTAGACCGGTGCCTCGACGCCGGAGCGGACGCCGAGCAGGTTGACCACGTAGCCGGTGTCATAGCGCTCCATCGTGGACAGCACATGGCTGCGGGCGGCCGTGACCGACCCCCTCGGCGGGGCGGCCGACGACAGGGTCGGGACCCCGGCTGCGTCCGCGGAACCGAACCCGGTCAGGTCCCGCCAGCTGCCGTAGAGCTGGAAGTGGTTGTTGATGAGCAGCAGCACGAACACGACGGCGAACACCTGGCTCAGCAGCATCCAGCCGGCGCGCAGCGCCACGTGGCGCAGCCGCCCCCACATCACCAGCAGCCCGACCGGCAGCCCCAGGGCCAGCAGCGTGGCGAGAACGGCGAGCGGGAGCCCGGTGAGCGACATGAGATCCCTTCGGCAGGGTGCCGAGACGCCAGACGAGCCGAGGGATAACTTGGTTCCCGGGGAAGGGTCCCGCGGCAAGGTCAGCTGGTCAGCCAGGCGCGCAGCCGCTCCTCGCAGCGGGCGACCTGCGCCTCCTCCACGTACTCCTCCCGGGTGTGCGCGAGCTGCGGGTCGCCGGGGCCGAAGTTGACCGCCGGGACGCCGATGGCGCTGAACCGGGCGACGTCGGTCCAGCCGAGCTTGGCCTGCGGCTCACCGCCGACGGCGGCCAGGAACGCCGCGGCCGCGGGGCGCTCGAGGCCGGGCAGCGCACCGGGCGCCAGGTCGACGATGCGCACCTCGAACCCGTCGAAGACCTCCCGGACGTGGGCCTCGGCCTGCTCCGGCGAGCGATCGGGGGCGAACCGGAGGTTCACCGTGACCACGCACTCGTCCGGGATGACGTTGCCGGCCACCCCGCCGCGGATCCCGACCGCGTTGAGCCCCTCGCGGTAGGCCAGCCCGTCGATCTCCGCCGTCCGCGCCGGGTACTGGCGCAGCCGGTCGAGCACCTCCCCGGCCGCGTGGACGGCGTTGACCCCCAGCCAGCTGCGGGCGCTGTGCGCCCGGCGGCCGGGCACGACGACCTCGGCCCGCAGCGTCCCCTGGCAGCCGGCCTCCACGACCGCGTTCGACGGCTCCATCAGGACGGCGAAGTCAGCGGCCAGCCAGTCCCGGTGCGTCGTCGCCACTCGACGCAGCCCGTTGCGTGACTCCTCGACCTCCTCGCCGTCGTAGAACACGTAGGTCACGTCGCGGGTCGGCGCGGCCACGGTGGCGGCCAGCCGCAGCGCGACCGCCACCCCGCCCTTCATGTCGCACGAGCCCAGCCCGACCACCCGGCCGTCCTGCCGCCGGGCGGGCAGGTTCCCCGCCTCGGGGACGGTGTCCAGGTGCCCGGCGATGACGACGCGCTCCGCGCGGTCCAGCTGGGTGCGGGCCACCACGGTGTCGCCGTCCCGGTCCACCCGCAGGTGCGGCACGGCGGCCAGCACCGCCGCGACGGCGTCCGCGAGCGGCCGCTCGCTGCCGCTCACCGAGAAGACGTCGACGAGCGCAGCCGTCAGCGTGGCGCCGTCCTGGGTCAGGTCGAGGTGGGTCACGCCGGTTACCGTAGCGGGGTGAGCGACGCCACCCCCCGACCGCTGCCGACGACCGCTTCCGGGGTCGGGTTGGCCACCTACGACGCCGACGACCGGCTGCTCGACGTGTGGTTCCCCGAGCCGGTGCTCGGCGACGACGCAGCCACGCCCGGCGGGCTCGCGGCCCTGGCTGGGGCCGACCCGGTGCGCGCCACGCGCAGCGTCGTCGTCACGGTCCGCACCGACCTGCAGTCGCCGCCGACCGACGCGGCCGACGTCTACCTGCGGCTGCACCTGCTGTCGCACCGGCTGGTCCGCCCGCACACCATCAGCCTGGACGGCGTCTTCGGGCTGCTCACCAACGTGGTGTGGACCGACCGGGGGCCGTGCGCGGTGGAGGGCTTCGAGCAGACCCGGCTGCGGCTGCGGGCCGACGGCCCGGTGACCGTCTTCGGGGTCGACAAGTTCCCCCGGATGGTCGACTACGTGCTGCCGGAGGGCGTGCGCATCGCCGACGCCGACCGGGTCCGGCTGGGCGCGCACCTGGCCTCCGGGACGACGGTCATGCACGAGGGCTTCGTCAACTTCAACGCGGGCACCCTCGGGGCCTCCATGGTGGAGGGCCGGATCAGCTCCGGCGTCCTCGTCGGGAACGGGTCCGACATCGGCGGCGGCGCATCGATCATGGGCACCCTGTCCGGTGGTGGCACCCAGGTGGTCCGGGTCGGCGAGCGGTGCCTGGTCGGCGCGAACGCCGGGATCGGGATCTCACTCGGCGACGACTGCGTCGTGGAGGCCGGCTGCTACGTCACGGCCGGATCCAAGATCACCCTGCCGGACGGCGCAGTGGTCAAGGCCGCCGAGCTGTCCGGGGCATCCGGCCTGCTGTACCGGCGCAACAGCCAGACCGGCACCCTCGAGGTGGTGACCCGGTCGGGCACCTGGGGCGAGCTGAACGCGGCGCTGCACGCGAACTGACCCTCCGCGCGGGTCGAACTGCCCTCCCGCGGGCCGTCCGGCGCGGACAGGATGGGGTCAAGGACCCGACGCGCCGAGAAGAGGCCGTGACATGCCCGGATTCATCGGTGACTTCGAGCGGCTGGCGAACGCCAACGAGGACTTCCGTCAGGTGCTCTTCACCGCACCGAACAGCCAGCTGGTCGCCATGACCCTGCAGCCGGGGGACGAGATCGGCCGGGAGGTGCACACCGAGGACCAGCTGTTCGTCTTCGTCTCCGGCGGGCCGGCCGGGGTCACCCTCGGCGACGAGTCGCACCTGCTGGGCAGCCACACCTTCGTCGTCGTCCCGGCCGGGACCGAGCACAACGTCCGCAACGAGGGCAGCCACCCGCTGCGGCTGCTCACCGTCTACGCGCCGGCCCACCACCCGGACCACACCGTCCACCACACCAAGGCCGACTCCGACGGGGCCGAGCACCAGCACTGACCCCGCCTCCGCCGCTCTTCCGCTCGAGGATCAGCCGGCCAGCCGCTGGGCGGCGGCGGCCACCCGCTCGTCGGTCGCGGTCAGCGTGACCCGCACGTGCCGGGCACCCGCGGCACCGTAGAAGTCTCCGGGGGCCACCAGGATGCCGCGCTCGGCGAACCAGTCCACGGTGTCCCGGCAGGGCTCGTCGCGGGTCGCCCACAGGTACAGCCCGGCCTCCGAGTGCTCCACCCGGAGTCCGGCTTCGCGCAGCGCCACGAGCAGCAGGTCCCGGCGCCCGCGGTACCGGCCGCGCTGCTCCACCACATGCTGGTCGTCGTCCAGCGCGGCGGTCATGGCCGCCTGGACCGGGTCGGGGACCATCAGGCCCACGTGCTTGCGCACCGCGAGCAGCTCGGCGACCACCGACCGGTCACCGGTGACGAACCCGGCGCGGTAACCGGCCAGGTTCGACCGCTTCGACAGCGAGTGGACGGCGAGCAGCCCAGGCAGGCTGCCCCCGGTCACGTCGGGGTGCAGCACCGAGACCGGCTCGGCGTCCCAGCCCAGCTCGATGTAGCACTCGTCGGACACCACCAGCGCCCCGCGCTCCCGGGCCCAGGCGACCACCTTGCGCAGGTGCTCGGCGGGCAGCACACGTCCGGTGGGGTTGGCCGGGGAGTTGACCCACACCAGGTCCACCCGGCGCGGGCCGAGGGCGACCAGCGAGTCGGCCACGACCACCTCGGCCCCGGCCAGCTGGGCGCCGACGGCGTACGTCGGGTAGGCGAGCTCCGGCACGACCACGACGCTGCCCGGCCCCAGGCCGAGCAGGGTGGGCAGCCAGGCCACCAGCTCCTTGGACCCGATGGTCGGCAGCACCGCCGCCGGGTCCATCTCGGGTACGCCCAGCCGCCGGGCCAGCCAGCGGACGGCGGCGGCCCGCAGCTGCGGGGTGCCCTGCGTGGTGGGGTAGCCGGGCGCGTCCGCGGCCGCGCGCAGCGCCGCGCGGATCACCTCGGGCGTCGGGTCGACGGGCGTGCCCACCGACAGGTCGACGATGCCGCCAGGGTGGGCGCGAGCCCGCTCGGCCGCGGCTGCCAGGGAGTCCCAGGGGAAGTCCGGCAGCCGGGCCGAGACCGGCTGGGTCAGTGCTCGCCGCCCTGCGACGGGAGCGCGGACACCAGCGGGTGGTCCTTCTCGATCTTGCCGAGCTTGGAGGCGCCGCCGGGCGAGCCGAGGTCGTCGAAGAACTCGACGTT
Organism: Actinomycetes bacterium; assembly: GCA_036510875.1. Lineage (NCBI taxonomy): Bacteria > Bacillati > Actinomycetota > Actinomycetes > Actinomycetes bacterium. The sequence goes on along the minus strand of DATCDE010000268.1, from coordinate 7,267 downwards.
GGCCTTGTAGTAGTCCTTCCACTGCTCCGGCAGGTCGTCCTCGTAGAAGATGGCCTCGACCGGGCAAACCGGCTCGCAGGCCCCGCAATCGACGCACTCGTCGGGGTGGATGTACAACATCCGCTCGCCCTCGTAGATGCAGTCGACCGGGCACTCCTCGACACAGGCCTTGTCGAGCACGTCGACGCACGGCAAGGCGATCACATAGGTCACGCCGGTTCCTCCTCGTCCCGTCCACCCGAGCGTACGCCGGGGGGCACCCGCAGGCGCCTAGTATCGCGCCCTGGTCAGCGGTTTCGCCGGTCGGGGTGACATCCGTGGGTGCGTCGGACGCCGAGGTGCTCGAGCTCGAGCGCGTCGCCGCCCTGGGCTGGTCCGCCACCGAGACGGCCACGGTCGGCGGCTGGCTGCTGCGGGCGTCCCGGGGCTTCACCGGGCGGGCCAACTCGGTGCTTCCGCTCGGCGGTCCCGGGCAGACGCTGGTCGACGCCATCGAGCACTGCGCGCGCTGGTACGCCGACCGCGGGCTGCCGTTGAAGTTCCAGGTGCCGTTGCTCTCCGACGACGCCCAGGACACCCGCCTCGGCGAGCACGGGCTGGCCGTCGTGGACGTCGTCCGGGTCCTGGTCTGCGACGTCACCGACCTGGTCGCCGACCACGGCGGACCCCTGCGGGTCCGGCCGGAGCCGACGGCGCAGTGGCTGGCCGGCTACCACTACCGGGGCGGCGAGCTGCCCGCGCACGCCGTCGAGGTCATCGGCTGGGGCGCCGACCTGGGCTTCGCCATGGTGCCCGGCGACGGCGGCCGGCCGCTGGCCATCGCGCGCGGCAGCGTCGACCAGGGCTGGCTGGGGATCACCGCCGTCGAGGTCGCGCCGTCGGCCCGGCGCCAGGGGCTCGGGGCGGCGGTCACCTGCCCGCTGGCCCGCTGGGCCGAGGCCCGGGGGGCTGGTTCGGCCTACCTGCAGGTCGCGGTCGAGAACACCGCCGGGGCCGGGCTCTGCGCCACCCTGGGCTTCGCCGAGCACCACCGCTACCAGTACCGGGTCGCCGTCCAGCCCTAGCCGCGGGTGCCGCGCCGGAACGCCCGGGCGGGGTCCGCCGTTGCGGGTGGCAGGGCAGCACGACAAGGTGGGCACGGCAACCGACGACACCGAAGGACGAGTCAGGAGCACAGCCATGCAGCTGGGAATGGTCGGCCTGGGCCGGATGGGTGCCAACATGACGCGGCGGCTCATGGCCGCGGGCCACGAGGTCGTCGCGTACGACGTCTCACCGGACGCCGTGGCCACGCTGGCCGCCGAGGGCGCCGGTGGAGCCGAGTCGCTGGAGGACCTGGTGGCCCAGCTGCACCCGCCGCGCGCCGTGTGGCTCATGGTCCCGGCCGCCTACACCGAGCAGACGGTCCGCCAGGTGGCCGCGCTGCTGGACCGGGGGGACACCGTCGTGGACGGCGGTAACTCGTTCTACCGGGACGCCATCGGGCTGGCCGCCGAGCTCGGCGAGAGCGGCGTGCACCTGGTGGACGTCGGCACCAGCGGCGGGGTGTTCGGGCTCGAGCGCGGGTACTGCCTCATGGTCGGCGGCGACACCGCGGCCGTCGCGCAGCTGGAGCCGGTGCTGCGCGACCTGGCCCCCGGCCTGGACGCCGCGCCGCGCACGCCCGGCCGGCAGGGCGAGCCGTCGACGGCCGAGCAGGGCTACCTGCACTGCGGCCCGGTCGGGGCCGGGCATTTCGTGAAGATGGTGCACAACGGCATCGAGTACGGGCTGATGGCCGCCTACGCCGAGGGGCTGGCGATCCTGCAGGCCGCCGACGCGGGCGCCCGGCAGCGCACCGCGGATGCCGAGACCGCGCCGCTGCGCGACCCCGAGGCGTACCGCTACAGCATCGACGTCGGCGAGGTGGCCGAGCTGTGGCGCCGCGGCAGCGTGGTGGGGTCGTGGCTGCTCGACCTCACGGCCAAGGCGCTCACTGCCGACCCGCAGCTGGCCGCGTTCTCCGGCCGGGTGTCCGACTCCGGTGAGGGCCGGTGGACCGTGGAGTCCGCCATCGACCTCGGGGTGCCCGCCCACGTCATCACGGCGGCGCTGTACGAGCGGTTCGCGTCGCGGGGCAACGCCGACTACGCCGGCCAGGTGCTCTCGGCGCTGCGCCGCGAGTTCGGCGGGCACGACGAGAAGCCGGCCGACGAGCAGCAGGGCTGACGGCGGTGCGAGTGGACCAGACCGCCGAGTGGGGCGCACTGGCCGAGCACCAGCAGGCGGTCGCCGGGACGACGCTGCGCGAGCTGTTCGCCGCCGACCCCGCGCGCGGCCCGGCGATGACCGTCACGGCCGGCGACCTGTCGTTGGACTACTCCAAGAACCGGCTCACCGCCGAGACCGTGCCGCTGCTCGTGGCACTGGCCGAGCGGGTCGACCTGCGCGGGCAGGCCGAGGCGATGTTCCGCGGGGACCGGATCAACACCACCGAGAACCGCTCGGTGCTGCACGTGGCGCTGCGGATGCCCAGGACGGCGCAGCTGGACGTCGACGGGCACGATGTCGTCGCCGACGTCCACGCCGTGCTGGACCGGATGGGTGACTTCACCGACCGGGTCCGCTCCGGTGCCTGGACCGGGCACACCGGGCGCCGGATCGGCACAGTCGTCAACATCGGGATCGGCGGGTCGGACCTCGGCCCGGCCATGGCTTGCCAGGCCCTGCGCGCCTACGCCGACCCGGCCCTGACGGTGCGGTTCGTCTCCAACGTCGACCCGTCCGACATCGCCGAGGCGCTGATCGGCCTCGACCCCGCCGAGACGCTGTTCGTGGTCTGCTCCAAGACGTTCACCACCCAGGAGACCCTGGCGAACGCGCGGGTGGCCCGGCGCTGGCTGGTCGACGGCCTCGGCGGCGACGAGGCCGCGGTGGCGCGGCACTTCGTCGCGGTCTCCACCAACGCGGAGAAGGTCGCCGAGTTCGGCATCGACCCGGAGAACATGTTCGGGTTCTGGGACTGGGTCGGCGGCCGGTACTCCTACGACTCGGCCATCGGGCTCGCCCTGATGACCGCGATCGGCCGGGAGGCGTTCGGCCAGATGCTCGAGGGCTTCCGGACCATCGACGAGCACTTCCGCACGGCGCCCTACGAGCAGAACCTGCCGGCGCTGCTGGGGCTCATCTCGGTCTGGTACGTCAACTTCTTCGGCACCTCCACCCAGGCGGTGCTGCCGTACAGCCAGTACCTGTCCCGGTTCCCGGCGTACCTGCAGCAGCTGTGCATGGAGAGCAACGGCAAGTCGGTCACCAAGGACGGCGAGCCGGTGCACTGGTCGACCGGTGAGGTGGTCTGGGGCGAGCCCGGCACGAACGGGCAGCACGCGTTCCACCAGCTGCTGCACCAGGGCACCCGGCTGGTGCCCTGCGACTTCATCGGCTTCGCCCGGTCCAACCGGCCGGTCGACGACCTGCACCAGCTGTTCCTCTCGAACCTGCTCGCCCAGCCGGCCGCGCTGGCCTTCGGTCGCACTGCCGAGGAGGTCGCGGCCACCGGCGCCGCCCCCGAGCTGGTGCCGCACCGGGTGATGCCGGGCAACCGGCCGTCCAACCTGCTGCTGGCCCCGCAGCTGACGCCGTCCGTGCTGGGGCAGCTGGTGGCCACATACGAGCACCGGGTGTTCACCCAGGGCGTCGTCTGGGGCATCGACTCCTTCGACCAGTGGGGCGTCGAGCTGGGCAAGGTCATGGCCAACGAGCTGTTGCCGCCGCTGACCGCGCCGGCCGAGCCGGACCTCTCCGGCGTCGACTCCTCCACCGCGGCGCTCATCCGGCAGCTGCGCCGACTGGCCTGAGCCCCGACGAAGGCCTCAGCGCGAGGCGCTGGGCGAGGCCGATGGGAGCGGGTGCGGGTGTCGAGCCGGACACCGACGCGGACGGGGTGGGCGACGGGGACGCCTTCGGCTCGGCCCGGCCGTAGACCTGGGCGGCCGGGTCGTAGGAGGTCCGCAGCGGCTCCCGCTTGACCACCACGCCGTCTTGGACGAACACCCGGGTCACCACGATGTCGAAGCCGGCGACGCCGGCCTGCGGAACGCACGTGGGGCTGGGGTCGTCGACGGTCTTGGGTGGTGTCACGTTGGTGCGCGGACCGGACTCGGCCTTGATCGTGTAGCGCTTCGTGGACCAGATCGTCGTGGTCACGAAGTCGTTGCCGGACTGCGCCGTGATGAGCACACCGTACGGCGAGTCGTTGCGGAACCTCAGGTCGAGCGAGCCCCACGAGACGGTGGCCTCGAGCCCGGCCTGGTCGCGGGGGATCCAGAAGCTGTGCGCCCGCTGCTCGACCCGCTCCAGGCCGGAGTAGAAGACCGTGTGCCACAGCGCGGTGGTGGCCGTCGACACCCCGCCGCCCTAGTCCTCGAAGAACCGGCCGTTCAAGATGATCGTGCCGATGGTGTAGCCGTTGGCCGCGGTGCGCTCCTTGGGTGTCTCGTTCTGGCTGTAGGTCTGCCCGGGCAGCAGCAGGGTGCCGTTGATGCGCTGGGCGGCCTGGTCGATGTTCTGCTTGCGGTAGGCGCGTAGGGGAACCGCTGGGTGAACGTCGAGACCATCTCGGTGACGCCGAGCGCCTGGGCCTGCTCCGTGGTCAGCTTGGGCTGGACGACAGGCAGCGGCACGGTGGCCGTCCGCCCGCTGCACCTCAGCGGCGTCCACGGCGGGCTGCTTCTCGACCACGGGGAGCGCGACAGGCGCGGTGCCGGTGAGGTAGGCCGCCCGGACCACGGTGGCCGCCTGCTGGCGGTCCAGGGTCCGCCCCGCAACCGGCTGGACGGCAGTCGCGGTCGTGCCCTTGACGGCAACCCCGCCCTCCTGCGGCTGCCGGTCGACCTGCTTCGCGAGGCCGGCCACCGCGGCGGCGAGCTTCGGGTCGTCGACCGCGACCTTCGGGGCCACCTCGGCACCGGTCAGGAACCGGCCCAGCATTGTGAACGGGTTCCACGACCCGGACGCCGCCGCGGCCACCGTCGCCTCGGCGTCCAGGGTCAGCCCGCCGCGATCGGGTCGACCTGGGCCGCCCTCCCGGCGACCGTCACCGGGATCGGCCGGGCCGCCCGGTCACCCAGGGCCGAGGTCAGCGCGGCCGTCGCCTCGTCGTGGGACAGCCCGCCGAGGGCGACCCCCAGGACCTGGGTGTTGTGCGGGACGCCGCCCGCGTTGGCGGCCAGCAGCGCGCCGTACAGCAGCGCGGCACCGGCCAGCGCGCCGCCCAGGACCACCGGGGCGCGGCGCGGTAGCCCGCGGCGCGGGCGGGTCAGCTGGTCGGTCACGGTCGGCGGACTCCAGGTCCGGGATCGTGGGAGGCGACCGGGTCAGGAGCACCGGTGCCCCTCCATGGTAGAGGACCCGCGCGGCGGCCCTACTCCTGCAACGGACGCAGCGTGGCGTAGCGGCCCCGGTGGTGCAGCAGGGGGGCGGGCCCACTGTCGGCGTCCGGCACCTCGACCGACAGCACCTCACCGACGACGAGGGTGTGGTCCCCGCCGTCGTAGGTGGCCCAGGTCGCGCACTCGACGACGGCCAACGCGCCCTCGACGACCGCGGCACCGGTGACCGCCGAGCGCCGGTGCGGCACCCGGTCCAGCTGGTCGACCAGCCGGCGGCCCTTCGTGGCCAGCCAGACGGCCGTCTCCCTGGCCTGCACCGGGAGGATCGAGACGGTCCACAGCCCGGACTCGAGGATGGCATCGTGGAAGCGGGTGAGCCTCTCGACCGACACCAGGGTGAGCAACGGCTCGAGCGATACCGAGGTGAAAGAGTTGGCGGTCATCGCATGGTCGAACTCGGCTGCGACCGTCGTGACCACGGCGACCCCCGTGGCGAACCGGCCCATGGCCGCGCGGAACTGCGCGGTGGTGGGCCGCAGCTCTGGCGCCGGGTGGGACCTCACCCGGCGACCCTACGTCGACTCAGGCGTGGACACTGCCGGACAGTCGGGCGTTGTCGATCACCAGCGCCGCCGGGGACTCCACCAGCCGCAGCGTGTTGAGCGAGGACTCGCCGAACGCGTTCTTCGTGGCGCTGGCCAGGCCGAGGATCGCGACGGTGCGGCCGCGGGCCCGCAGCGGCATCGACAAGAAGGTGGCCAGGCCGCCCTCGTCGTCCGCCCCGAGCAGCTGCTGCGGGTCGGCGATCCGCGGGATGAGGTCGCCGACCTCGACCGATCGCCCGGTGGTCTGGCTGGCCGCCTCGGCGAGCCCCGAGCAGAAGTCGGTGTACAGCTGGCGGGAGGTCTCGCGGGCCACCGTGGTGTAGGTCGAGTTGTCGTCGAGCATCAGCAAGGCGGCGAGGTCGTAGCCGACCACCCGCCCGGCCACGGTGAGCACCGCCGACACGGTCTCCTCGAAGCCGGAGATCTCGGCGGCGATCGACGTCACCTCGGTGGTGACCTGAGCCTCGAACAGCTTGCGGTCGAGCAGGTCGCTGACCCGGGCGAACACGTCCTCGGCGTCGATCTCGACCGGGTCGGGAACCAGCCGGGCCCGCCCGCCGCGCCGCGCGTCGGCGTCGCGGATCACGTCCCGGACGGCGGCCACCAGCTGCGGCGCCTCGAACCCCTTGTTGAGGAACTTCTCGGCGCCGGCCAGCTGACCCCAGTAACGGTCGGTGGCGGCGTCCAGCGCCGTGAGCAGGATGACCGGGATCTCCGCGGTCTGCCAGTCGTCCTTGAGCAGCCGCGCGGCCACGTAGCCGGACAGCCGGGGCATCTGCACGTCGAGGATCACCGCGTCCGGCTGGGTGCGCAGCACCGCCTGCACACCCTCGACGCCGTCCTCGGCCGAGATGACCTGGAAGCCCTCCCGCTCCAGTACGTAACCGACGATCTTGCGCAGGGTCGCACTGTCGTCCGCCACGACGACGGTCGGCTGTCCGCTGGTCACTGAGTTCCTCCCGGTTCGAGTCCGTCAACGCCCGATCAGGCGCCGGACCGTACTGACGAGTTCGGCCTGGTCGAACTCGCTCTTGAGCAGATATGCGCTGGCTCCGGCGTCCAGACCGGCCCGCTTGTCGGCCTCGTCGCCGCGCGAGGTCATGATCACGACGGGGACGTCCTGCCAGCCGTGGGTGCGCCGGATGGTGCGGGTCAGGGTGAAGCCGTCCATCCCCGGCATCTCCACGTCGGAGAGCACCAGGTCGACCGGGTCGCCGTCCAGCCGGGTGGCGCCGTCCCGCCCGTCGACGGCCGTGAGCACGTCGTAGCCGGCGCCCTCCAGGATGACCCGCT
>DATCDE010000267.1 GCA_036510875.1 Actinomycetes bacterium | reverse complement strand
CAGCGCCAGGTCGAACGCGCCGGGCTTGAACGCCTGAAGCTCTCCCGTCCGGGAGCGGGTCCCCTCCGGGAACATCATGATCGAAGTCCCCTGCTCGAGCTTCGTCCCACAGGCCTTGAGCATGGCCTGGACGCTGGCCCGGTCGCCACGCTTGAGCGGTACGTACCTGGCGAACCGCATGTTCCAGCCGATGAACGGGACCCGGAAGTTCTCCACCTTCGACACCCAGGCGAAGTGCCGACGCAAACGGAAGAGCACCAGGATGTCCAGCAGCGACAGGTGGTTGGCCACCATGACGTAGGTCTGCCGCAGTTCGATCTTCTCCCGGCCGGTGATCGTCACCGGCCACCACGGGTTCAGCCAGGTGTACAGCGACGCCCACCAGCAGGTGAACCGATGCTGCACCACCCGGCGCCGGTCGAACGGCGCGGTCACAGCCCACAGCAGGGCCGCCGCCACGAAAAGCAGGACCGAGCTGACGGCGAGGAAGACCCAGAACAGCGTGGAGAACAGCCGACGACCCATGGCGCCTGGGCTAGGACGAGGCCGCGAGCACGGCCGCGCGGGCGTCGCCGTCGGCACCGAGGAACACCTGCAGCCCCATGGTCGAGAGCATCCGCTGCATGCCCTCCCCCATGTGGTGCGCGACCACAGCCTCGACCTGGTGGTCGATGAGGAACCGCGCGATCCGCGCGTGATGCGACCCCTCGCTGCCCTCGTCGTGCGACTGGTCCCAGCCGACGGCGGACTCCTGCCAGTCGGTGATCCCGCCGTCCTCAACCGTAGCGACGACGACGCGGCCCGCCTTGCCCCAGCGGGGATCGATGAAACCGGTCGACGTGGTCGGGACGCACACGATCATGCGCTGAACCTACTCCGCCCTGCCGCGCCCGCGCACGGCTCCCGGGCGCAGGACGCTCAGTGACCTCAGCCGGCCCGTAACGCGAGCGGCTCGATGGGGTCGCCCAGCCCTCGCAGCGACTCCAGCCCCAGCCGCACCTCGAGCTCGACGACGCTGTGCGACCTCCGGACGGCGACCGGACCCAACCGGCCGACCAGCCGCTGCGCCGCCGGGGCCCCGGGCAGGATCTCCAGCCGCACGCTGCGGTGGCCGAGCAACCTGGCCGTCGCGGCGAGCTGAGCCGCCAGTGCCGTGCCGAGGCCGCGGCCCTGCTGGGCGTCCTCGACCAGAAGCGCCAGCTCGACATCGCCCCCTGGCCCGGTGCCGAGGTTCCCGAGCGCGACGACGTCGCGGCCGAGCACCGCGACGAGCGCCATGTCGGTGGACAGCAGCGCCTGCTGCCAGCGGCGGGAGACCCGGGGAAGAAGCGTGAAGTACCGACCGTACGTGGTCTCCAGCGAGCACCGCAGGTGCATCGACGCCACCGGCCCGGCGTCCTGCGGCCGGGCCCCCCGGAGCACGACCTCCCCGCCGTCACGCAGCGCGACCACCCTCGAACGGTTGGCCCAACGAAGCACGCTGGCGCTCAAAGTCTCGTTCATGCGTCCCAGCGTCGCGCCGCACTGTTTCAGCCGGGTTGCCCGAGGGCTACGGTCAGTGGCGTCGACACGACCTGCTCCAGGACGCCCGGCCCGGCAGCCTGCGTGGGAACCGGGGTGTGACTGGCTCCCGCGCTTGGACTCGAACCAAGAACCTGCCGGTTAACAGCCGGCTGCTCTGCCAATTGAGCTACGCGGGACCGCGGCCACGTAGGTTATCAGCCCCCATGGGGCAGCTCTGAACCAGCCGTCCCCATCGGGCCTACAGGCCGGTCGACGCGCGGACCCGGGCCACCGCGTCGGCCGCATCGGCGCGCAGCCGCGGGTCACCGGCGTCCAGCCCCGCGTCGAAGACGACCTGCCAGAGCACGTCGTCCGACTCCGGGGGACGGCGGGCGACGACGAGTGCGCCGGCCGTGCCCGACAGCGCAACCCGCTCGGTGACCAGGACCGTCGAGGTCACCCGCTCCCTGACGACGGCCGGAAGCTCCCCGGCCTCCTCCAGACGCACCAGCCGGTGCCGGGCGTCCTCACCGACCAGCAGCACGTTGAGCATGGGGTCGTCCCAGCTCGCGGTCTGCACGGTCTCGTACGGGACCCGCGTCGTTCCCCCCGCGTCTGGCAGGTACAGCGCCAGGTTGCTCGCGACGACGAAGGCCCCGCCCAGCGTGCTCCCCCAGGCGAGCGGCCGCTCGTCCGAGGGAAGCAGCTCACGCACCGGCTCGGGTGCCTCGAAACGGCGTCGAAAGAGTGCCATGACCCCACCCTACGGGGGCCGCGACCACCTCAGCTCACGCCGAAGAGGTGCTCCATGGCGAGCTGGTCCAACCGCTCGTAGTGGTAGCCCCGGACGGCTGCGGCCTCGACGTCGAAGGTGTCGTGGGCCAGGTCGGCGAAGGACTCGCCGGGCGCCAGGGTGGGCACCGCGAGGCCCGCGACCCGAGACGCCGCGAGCGCCTCCTGGACCTCCGGGTCGGCCCGGAACGCCTTCGCCTTCTCCCGCAGGATCAGGTAGGTGCGCATGTTGCCCGAGGCGGACTCCCAGACCCCGCTCATGTCCTCGGTCCGTGGCGGCTTGTAGTCGAAGTGCCGCGGGCCCTGGTAGCCGGCGTGCTCGAGCAGGTCCACCAGGAAGAACGCGCTCTTCGTGTCGCCGGCGCCGAACCGCAGGTCCTGGTCGAACTTGGCCCCGTGCTGGCCGTTGAGGTCGATGTGGAACAGCTTGCCGGCCCACAGTGCCTGCGCGACCCCGTGCACGAAGTTCATCCCGGCCATCTGCTCGTGCCCGACCTCCGGGTTGAGTCCGACCATCTCCGGGTGCTCGAGCCGCTCGATGAACGCCAGCGCGTGCCCGATCGTGGGCAGGAACATGTCACCGCGCGGCTCGTTCGGCTTCGGCTCCAGCGCGAACCGGATGTCGTAGCCGCGGTCGAGGACGTAGGCGCACAGCGTGTCGAAGGCCTCCTTGTAGCGGTCCAGTGCCGCCGAGACATCCTTGGCGGCGTCCGACTCGGCGCCCTCACGGCCGCCCCAGGCGACGTAGGTGTGCGCGCCCAGCTCGGCGGCCAGGTCGATGTTGCGCATGGTCTTGCGCAGGGCGTAGCGCCGGATGTCGCGGTCGTTGCTGGTGAACGCGCCATCCTTAAAGACCGGGTGGGTGAACAGGTTCGTCGTGGCCATCGGCACGACCAGGCCGGTCTCGTCGAGCGCGGCCCGGAACCGCTTGATGTGCCGCTCCCGCTCGGTCGCCTCGACGCCGAACGGGATCAGGTCGTCGTCGTGGAAGGTGACGCCGTGGGCGCCGAGCTCGGCGAGGCGGTGCACCGACTCGACCGGGTCAAGCGGCCGACGGACGGCGTCACCGAACGGGTCGCGGCCCATCCAGCCGATGGTCCACAGACCGAAGGTGAACCGGTCCTCCTTGGTGGGCGTGTAGCGGTCGGTCATGACCGGCCTCCCTTCTGCGCTCGCGCGCGCTGGATCCGGAAAGCCCCTAGGTCAGAACGCGCCGATCGCCCGGTCGCGCAGCAGCCGGCGCTGCTGCTCCAAGGCGATCAGCTCGCCGAAGACCTTGTTGTACTCCTCGCTCTCCTCCGGGTTGATCCGCTGCAGCCGCGACTTCAGCTCGACCACCCGGCGGGTGAGCTGCCGCTCCTGCAGCCGGGCCACCTGCTCGGCGGCGTACCGGTCGTCCGGGTCGCCGTCCACCCTCGTCGGCTCGACGGCGAGCTCGGTCACCACCGATCGGACGGCGTCGTTCGCGGCGGCCTCACGCACGGCCGCGACCCAGGCCTCGCCCCCGCCCCCGGCGGCGACCATGCCCCCGGCGTCGTCCAGGGCCCGCTTCACCGCCACGTACGCCGGATGGGCGAAGGCGGCCGGCTCGAGCGCGTCGAGGGACGGGCCGATCAGCGCGGGGTGCTGCAGGCCGAGCTTGAGCGCCTCCCGGTCCACCAGCAGGTCGCGGTCGTCGGGGTGCGGGCGGGTGGTGTCGCGGGCCGGCTGCGGCTGCTCGGCAGGTCGGGCCGCACCGCGGCCGGCTGCGGCCACGGCCGCCAGGACCGGCTCGACCTCCATGCCCAGCCAGCCGGCCAGCGAGCGGGCCAGCTCGGGCCGCAGCGAGTGGTCCTTGATCTGGGCCACGATCGGGGCGGCGGACCGCAGCGCCGCGACCCGGCCCTCGGGCACCGCCAGGTCGTGCTTGCGCAGCTCGGTGCGGATGACGAACTCCGACAGCGGCACCCGCCGTGCCACCAGCTCGCGCACCGCCTCGGGTCCCTTGACCTGCCACAGGTCGCATGGGTCGAGGCCGGACGGCTCGACCGCCACGAACAGCTGGGTCATGAACTTCTGGTCCTCGGCGAAGGCCCGGACGGCAGCCTTCTGCCCAGCGGCGTCCCCGTCGAAGGTGAACACGACTTCACCGCGGAACTCGTCCTGGTCCATCAGGAACCGGCGCAGGATCTTCACGTGCTCGTCGCCGAAGGAGGTGCCGCAGGTGGCGACGGCGGTCTCCACTCCGGCCACGTGGCAGGCCATCACGTCGGTGTAGCCCTCGACCACCACGGCCTGCTGCCGCTTGGCGATCTCCTTCTTGGCCAGGTCGATCCCGAAGAGCACCTGACTCTTCTTGTACAGCGGGGTCTCCGGGGTGTTCAGGTACTTGGGCCCGCTGTCGTCGTCGAACAGCCGGCGCGCCCCGAAGCCCACGACGTCGCCCGTGACGTCGTGGATCGGCCACATCAGCCGGCCCCGGAACCGGTCGTACATGCCGCGCTGGCCCTGGCTGAGCAGGCCGCCGGTCAGCAGCTCGGCGTCCGAGAACCCCTTCGAGCGCAGGTGCCGCAGCAGCGCGTCCCAGCCCTTGGGTGCGTAGCCCACGCCGAAGTGCGCGGCGACCGCGGCGTCGAAGCCCCGCTCGGCGAGGAACTGCCGCGCGGTCTCGGCCTCCGGGTTCGTGGCCAGCTGGTCGATGAAGAAGCCCTTGGCGGCCTCGTGTGCGGCGACCAGGCGGGTGCGCTGCCCCTGCTGGCGGTTGGGTGTCGAGCCGCCCTCGGTGTAGCGAAGCTGGACGTTGTACTTGGCGGCCAGCCGTTCGACCGCCTCGGCGAAGGTCAGGTGCTCGACCTTCTGGACGAAGCCGATGACGTCACCGCCGGCCCCGCAGCCGAAGCAGTAGTACAGCCCGCGCGCGGGCGTGACGTGGAAGGACGGGGACTTCTCGTCGTGGAACGGGCACAGCCCCTTGAGCGACCCGCCCCCGGCGTTGCGCAGCTGCACGTGCTCGCCGACGACTTCGTCGATGCGCGCACGCTCGCGGACGAGGGCGATGTCCTCGTCCCGGATCCGGCCAGCCACGTCCGGAGTCTAGTTGGGCCCGGACCGGCCGGCTCCGCTCAGATCTCGCCGCGGTGGACCCGCCGCCACATCCGCCGGTGCGGGATGCCGTGCGCCGTGCGGAACTCCTCGCCCTCGGCCACGAACCCCATCCGCTGGTAGAACCCGAGCGCCGAGGTCCGTGCATGGCACCACACCACCTCGACGCCGGCCTCCGCGGCCGTCCCGAGCCCGGTGCTCAGCACGGCGACGCCCACCCCCTGACCCCTGATCGTCTCCGCGGTGGCCATCCCGCGCAGCCGCCAGGCCCGCCGGTCCGGGTCCCCCGGGTACGGCTCGGTGAGGAAGGTCGCGCAGCCGACCACCGCGCCGTCGTCGTCCAGCGCGGCGAGGTGCAGCGTCGAGGCGAGGTCGTCCTCGGCGTGGACCGCCTCCTCAGGCGGGAGGCCAGGACGCAGCACCGCGGCCCGCAGCGGCCGCACCGTCGCCGCGTCGGTGGCCACCACCGTCACGGCCGGCGCACCTGTCACTGCAGCGCCTCCGGCAGGGGGACACCCGGGTCGCTGAGCCGCTGGACGTCGACCGGCCGGCCGGCCCGGACCAGGGCCTGGATGTCGGCGACGACGTCCCAGACGTTGACGTTCATGCCGGCCAGCACACGGTCGGCTGCGTCCAGCCAGAAGCTGATGAACTCCATCGACTGCGGGTCGCCCCGGTGCACTACCCGGGCCTGCTGCCCCGGTGCCACGTACCCGGAGTACTCCATGCCGAGGTTGAACTGGTCGGTGTAGAAGTACGGCACCCGCTCGAAGGAGACCTCCTGGCCGAGCATCGAGCGGGCCGCGGCCGGGCCGCTGTGCAACGCGTTGGCCCAGTGCTCGACCCGGACATGGCGCTGGAGCAGGGGGTTGTACGCGCGAGCGACGTCCCCGGCGGCGAACACCCCGGCCGCTGACGCCCGCAGCGCCGCGTCCACGACGATGCCGTCGTAGACGGTCAGCCCGGCCGCCTCGGCCAGAGCGGTGTCCGGCCGGGCCCCGACGCCCACCACGACGACGTCGGCCTCATAGCCGACGTCGGCCGCGTCGGTGACCAGGATCGCGTCCCCGCTCCGCGCGAGCCGGGCGACGCCGGTGCCGGTCCGCAGGTCCACCTGGTGCCGGCGGTGCACGCCGGCGAAGACCTCGCCCAGCTCGGGCCCCAGGACGCCGAACAGGGGGGTCGGCTGCGGCTCGAGGACAGTGACGTCGTTGCCGTACTCCTTGGCCGCGGCGGCCACCTCCAGGCCGATCCAGCCCGCTCCGACGACGAGAACCCGGCGCCGGCCGCCCGCCAGGTCGGCGCGCAGCCGGGTCGCATCGGCCAGGGTGCGCAGGTAGTGCAGGGGCAGGTCGGCGGCGCCGTCCAGGGTGAGCCTGCGCGGCTGCGACCCGGTGGCCAGCAGGATCGCCTCGTAGCCGAGCCACTCCCCGCCGTCCAGCTGCACCCGGCGGCCGGCCGGGTCGAGGGCCGTCGCCCTGGTGCCCATCCGCAGGTCGACCTGCTCGTCGGTGTACCAGTGCGGGGGGTGCACGCGGGCGGCGTCGGCCTCCTTCGTCCCCTTGAGGATCTCCTTGGACAGCGGCGGCCGGTCGTAGGGGTACTCGTCCTCGGCCGCGACCAGGACCACCTGCCCGTCGAACCCCTCGGTGCGCAGGGACTCGACGGCCTTGGCCCCGGCCAGGCCGCCCCCGATGACGACGAACATGCGCTCAGCCATCCCACTCTCCTCCCACCACGGTGACGCTGCTGCCGGTCAGCCGCCGGTGGACGGCCACCGCTGAGATGTCGGTCAGTGAGGCCACCTGGTCGACGACGACGCGCACCCGGGCGGTGTCGTCAGCCGCCGCCTCGAAAGCCGGCCGCAGCTCGGCGGCCAGCGCGTCGGGGGCGCGCTGAAGCAGGGCGACGTACAGCCCCTGCACCAGCTCCTGCTGCCGGGCGTACACCGGGCCGGCGCCGGCCCGTTGCATGACGTAGACCGCGGCGACCGCCTTGAGTGCCGCACACTCCAGCCGGGTGCTGCGGGGGACGACGAGGTCGGCGCCGTAGCGGGACAGCTGGGGGGTGGCGTGGGCCTCGCGGGTGGCCTCCTCGGCGGCGGTGCAGAACCGGCCGATCAGCTCGCTGGTCAGGTTCTTCAGCGCGGCCAAGGCATGCATGGACCCGTCGTAGGCGCGCGGCCACCACGGCTGCGCCTGAAGCCGCAGCAGCGCGTACTCGAGCTCCTCGGGCCCGGCGTCCGAGGCGTAGGTGCGCGCGGCCAGCTCCGCGACCGCCGTCCGCTCGGACGGGTCGAGCAGCTGGGCCAGCGTGACGTGGCCGCCGTGGACGGCGTCCTCGACGTCATGCACCGAGTAGGCGATGTCGTCGGCCCAGTCCATGACCTGGGCCTCCAGGCAGCGCCGCTCCCCCGGCGCCCCCTCGCGCAGCCACTGGAAGGCGTCGAGGTCCTCCGGGTAGACGCCGAACTTGCGGCTGTCGTCACGCCGGGTCCAGGGGTACTTGGTGGCGGCGTCCAGGCTGGCCCTGGTGAGGTTGAGGCCGACGCTGCGGCCGGTCAGCGGGCCGTCGTCCGGGGCGAACGCCTTGGCCTCGAGCCGGGTCAGCACCCGCAGGGTCTGCGCGTTGCCTTCGAAGCCGCCGTACGGCTGCGCGACCTCGTCCAGCGCCGCCTCGCCGTTGTGGCCGAAGGGCGGGTGCCCAAGGTCATGGGCGAGCCCGGCCACCTCGACGACGTCCGGGTCGCAGCCGAGGGCCTGACCCAGCTCGCGGCCGATCTGGGCCACTTCGAGGCTGTGGGTGAGCCGGGTGCGCGGGAAGTCGGCCTCGCCGGCGACCACGACCTGGGTCTTGGCGGCCAGCCGTCGCAGCGCCGCGCTGTGCAGGACCCGGGCCCGGTCGCGCTGGTAGGCGCTGCGGGCGGACCGCTTCGGAGGCTCCTCGACCCACCGCTGGGCGGCGGGGTCGTCGTCGGGTGCGGCCACAAGGAGAAGGCTAGAAGGTGGTGATGCCGGAATCGGGGCTGGTGCCGGTCAGCCGGTAGTACACGTAGGCGCCGGTCTCCCGGATGATGTAGCGCAGCTCGATCCCGCGGGAGGAGACGACCGGGCCACTTCGGGTGGGGGACGTCGCCACCTGGAGGCCCAGGTCGCGGGCCATCACCGCCGAGCGGAACGAGTGCCAGGGGTCGGTGACGATGACGGCGCTGTTCAGGTGCCGGCTGGCGAACTCGGCCCGGACGGCACGCAGGCTCTCCAGGGTGTCACCACCCACCGGCAGCGCCAGGACGGCGCTGGCCGGCACTCCGTGCTCGATCAGGTAGGTCCGCCCCGCAGACGCCTCCGTGTGCACGTCGCCGGGCTGCTTGAACCCGGTGGTGAGGATCAGCGGCGCCACGCCCTGCTCGTACAGGGTGCGGGCGTGGTCCAGCCGGGCCTGCAGCGCGGGCGAGGGGACGCCGTTGTACTGGCTGGCGCCGAGCACCACGATCGCGTCGGACACTGGCCGGGCGTCCTGACGCGCCGTCCACCAGATCCGGAAGGTGACGCTGCCGACCCACAGGGTGGCCAGCGCGAGCGCCAGGGCGACCGCGCGGACGGACCAGCGCAGCCAGCGGCGGGGCCGACGGCCAGCCGCCGCCGGGACGGTCGCGGCCGCGGTCGCGGGCGTCGTGGTCACCCACCCAGTCTGCCCCACTTCGGCACCCCCTCTGCTGCATGCCGGGGGTCAGCCGCCGGAGGTGGCCAGCTCGGCGCCGACCGGGACCCGGTCGTCCTCGGGCTCGTCCAGCCAGCCCTCCGGCAGGGCCACCGGCCGGGCCGGTGAGGTCCGCCCGCGCGGGCTGCCCAGCAGGTGCTCCGGGTAGGGCTCGTGGGCCGGCAGCGTGGCCAGGGCGTCGTCCAGCTCGGCCAGGGTGGACACCAGCGCGAGGTCGACCCGGGGGGCGCCCCCGACCGGGAAGCCCTTGAGGTACCAGGCCACGTGCTTGCGGAAGTCCCGGCAGCCCTTGTCCTCGCCGAGGTGCTCGACCAGCAGCTCCGCGTGCCGGCGCATCACCCCGGCCACCTCGCCGAGGGAGGGCCGGGCCACCTCGTCCGGCCGACCGGCGAACGCCGCCGACAGGTCCCCGAACAGCCACGGGCGGCCCAGGCAGCCACGGCCCACGACCACGCCGTCGCAACCGGTTTGCTCGACCATCCGCAGCGCGTCGGCCGCCTCCCATATGTCGCCGTTGCCGAGCACCGGGATGTCCAGCGCCTGCTCGAGCTCGGCGATCGGCTCCCAGGCGGCCTGCCCGGAGTACAGCTGCGCGGCCGTCCGCCCGTGCAGCGCCACCCAGTCGGCGCCGGCGTCCTGCGCGATCCGGCCGGCGTCGAGATAGGTCAGGTGCTCCGGGTCGATGCCCAGCCGCATCTTGACGGTCACGGGCACCGCGCCGTCCGCGGCGTCCACCGCCGCCGAGACGATCGAGCCGAACAGGCGACGCTTGTAAGGCAGCGCACTGCCGCCGCCCTGGCGGGTCACCTTGGGCACCGGGCAGCCGAAGTTGAGGTCCACGTGGTCGGCGAGGTTCTCCTCGACCACCATCCGGACCGCGGCCGCGACGATATCCGGGTCGATGCCGTACAGCTGGATCGACCGGGGGGCCAGCTCGCTGTCGTGGAAGTGCACCATGCGCAGGGTCTGCGCGTCCCGTTCGATCAGGGCGCGGCTGGTCACCATCTCGGACACGTACAGGCCGGCGCCGTACTCGCGGCACAGCCGCCGGTAGGCGGTGTTGGTGATACCGGCCATAGGGGCGAGAACCACGGGAGGGTCGACGGTGAACCGGCCGAGGGTGAGCGCCACTGCCTCATGGTCGCACGAGGCTCAGCCGCGGTCGCCATCGTCGGGGCGTTGAGCCTGGCCGGCTGCGCCACGGCCACCTCGGGTCGTGTCGGTCCGGGTGCTGGTCCGGCGGCGCGGAAGCCGGCAGGGGGAACCGGCGTGCTGACGGGCTACGGCGCCACCGACGCGATGTGGGCGGTCACCCACCGAGCAGGTCCCCGCGCGGCGGTCATGCTGGAGGCGGAGCGCCGCGGTTGGCCTCCCCCACCAGGAGCGGCGCTGTACTACGTCACGGCAGGTCTGGAGGTCCGGTACCTGCGGCCGAGCCCGCTGCACGAGGCGAGTGAGCTCCGGGCCGCCGCGACGGCCCACTGGAAGCGCTGGCGCCCACGCTGGGCCACGAGGTGCTGCCATCCGGTTCCGGGCGGGACGTGTCATGGGGGCATCCTGTCGGCATGACAGCAGCTCGGGCGGGCCACTGGGAGCAGGTCTACGAGACTCGGCTGACCGACGAGGTGAGCTGGTACCAGGCCGAGCCGTCCATCTCGCGGCGCCTGGTGGCCGGTGCCACGCACGGTGCCGATGCCGCCGTGGTCGACGTGGGGGCCGGGGCGTCGCGGCTTGTCGATCTGCTGCTGGAGGACGGCTTCACCGACCTCACGGTCCTCGACGTGTCGTCGCGGGCGCTCGCCGTCCTCCAAGAGCGACTGGGTCAACGGTCGGGTCAGGTGACCTGGGT
Source organism: Actinomycetes bacterium (assembly GCA_036510875.1). NCBI lineage: Bacteria > Bacillati > Actinomycetota > Actinomycetes > Actinomycetes bacterium. The sequence goes on along the minus strand of DATCDE010000267.1, from coordinate 17,181 downwards.
CCGCAACGATGTGCTGGACTGGCAGCCCGACCGCACCTTCGACGTCTGGCATGACCGGGCCGTCTTTCACTTCCTCACCGACCCGCAGGACCGTTCCAGGTATGTCGGGCTGGTCCGGCGGGCGGTGGCGGCGCATGGCATCGTGATCGTCGCGACCTTCGCCACGGACGGGCCGACGCACTGCTCGGGACTGCCGGTGACCAGGTACGACGCGGCCGGGCTGGCTGAGGCCTTCGGCGGGGAGTTCGAGCTCGACCACAGCGAGCGCGAGGAGCACGCCACTCCGTCCGGAGCCGTCCAGCCGTTCACCTGGGTCGTGCTGCGGCGCCGCGAGGCGCGGGAGGGGCAGCCGCGCGACGCATGACGCCCGCAGCGCTGGCTAGCCCCGCCAGACCGACCCGACGTGCTTGAGGTAGCCGCGCCCGAAAACGTGGTCGGACTGACCGTCGAACGGCGCCGTGGATCGCCTTGTTGATGCTCATCTCGCTCATGCCCAGACTCTGGGTGCGCCTCGTCTCCCGGGAAGATCGGGTCCTCAGTGCAGACGTTGACGGGCAACCGCCGCCCGCACCTTCGCGCTGTCGAGACCTGGCTGATCGAGAACTCCCCCGCCAGCCGTGGAACCTGGACCGCTCCTTCATCCCCTGACCGGGGACGTCAGCACGGAGGGAGTCGGGCGGCCAGCCACGGCCGGACGGCGTCCAGCCCGACCCGCTGCTGCGCCATCGTGTCCCGCTCGCGGATGGTCACGGCCTGGTCGTCGAGGGTGTCGAAGTCGACCGTCACGCAGAACGGCGTGCCGATCTCGTCCTGCCGTCGGTAACGCCGCCCGATCGCCCCAGCGTCGTCGAACTCCACGTTCCAGTACCTGCGCAGCTGCGCGGCCAGGTCCTTGGCCTTCGGCGTCAGGTCGGCGTTGCGGGACAGCGGCAGCACCGCGACCTTCACGGGTGCCAGCCGCGGGTCGAAGCGCAGCACGGTGCGCTTGTCCACGCCGCCCTTGGCGTTGGGCGCCTCGTCCTCGGAGTAGGCGTCCATGAGGAAGGCCAGCACCGCCCGGGTGAGGCCAGCTGCCGGCTCGATCACGTACGGCGTCCAGCGCTCGTTCTTGTCCTGGTCGAAGTAGGTGAGGTCGGCGCCGGAGTGCTTGGAGTGCGCGGTCAGGTCGAAGTCGGTGCGGTTGGCGATGCCCTCGAGCTCGGAGAACTCCTGGCCGCCGAACATGAACCGGTACTCGATGTCGACGGTGCGCTTGGAGTAGTGCGACCGCTTCTCGGCCGGGTGCTCGAAGAAGCGCATGTTCTCCGGGTTGATGCCGAGGTCGACGTACCAGTCCCAGCGCGCCTTCAGCCAGTAGTCGTGCCACTCCTCGTCGGTGCCGGGCTCGACGAAGAACTCCATCTCCATCTGCTCGAACTCGCGGGTCCGGAAGATGAAGTTGCCCGGCGTAATCTCGTTGCGGAACGACTTGCCGGTCTGCGCGATGCCGAACGGCGGCTTGCGCCGGGCCGAGGTCATCACGTTCGCGAAGTTCACGAAGATGCCCTGCGCGGTCTCCGGGCGGAGGTAGTGCAGGCCCTCCTCGGACTCCACCGCGCCGAGGTAGGTCTTGAGCAGCCCGTTGAACATCCGTGGCTCGGTCCACGCCCCGCGGGTGCCGCAATTGGGGCACGGGACGACGTCCAGGCTGGCCGGGGCCGAGCCGTGCTTGGCCTCGTACGCCTCCTCCAGGTGGTCCGCGCGGAACCGCTTGTGGCAGGACTGGCACTCGGTCAGCGGGTCGACGAACACCTCGACGTGGCCGGAGGCCTCCCACACCTGCGGCGGCAGGATCACCGAGGAGTCCAGGCCCACGACGTCGTCACGGGACCGGACGACGGACTGCCACCACTGGCGCCGGACGTTCTCCTTCAGCTCCACCCCGAGCGGCCCGTAGTCCCAGGCGGACCGGGTGCCGCCGTAGATCTCGCCGCTGGGGTACACGAAACCCCGGCGCTTGGACAGGCTGACGATGGTGTCGACGAGGTCGGCGGCCACGGGGTGTTCTCCATCCGGCTGGGCGTCGGCGAGGCAAGCGACCAGGGTACCTGGGGGTTCAGCGCCCGACGTCGCGCAGCAGGTCGACCACTTGGTCGTCGCTGACCGGGGTGAAGTCGTCATACGCCCAGCTCACGGCCCTGGGCAGCAGCGGCCGCTGCAGGCAGACGACCGCGTCGGCCTCGCGCTCGAGCTGGCCGATCGCCTCGCGCGATCCCACCGGGACGGCGACGACGACCAGGGCGGGCCCCTGCGCTCGCAGCGCGGCCACCGCCGCCCGGACGGTCGCGCCGGTGGCCAGCCCGTCGTCCACGAGCAGCACCGCTCGCTCGTGGATGTCGACCGGCGCGGCACCCGGCCGGTAGCGGGACTCGAGGACCCCGCACTCGGCCACTGCGACGCCGACCAGCCGGTCCAGCTCGGCCGGCGCCAGCGACTGGGCCAGCAGCACCTGGGTGTTGAGCACCGGCGGGCCACCGCGCGCGACCGCGCCGAGAGCCAGCTCCTCGTGCCCGGGCACACCGATCTTCCGCACGGCCAGGGCGTCGAGCGGCGCCGCGAGCGCCCGGGCGACCTCCGCGGCCACCACGACCCCGCCACGGGGCAGACCCAGCACGACCAGGTCAGCACGCCCGTTCCACTGGGGCGCCAGCGCGGCCGCGAGCTGCTGGCCGGCGTCCACTCGGTGGCGGAACCGGCGGCTCACCACCGTTCGCCCGGCCCCACCGGATCGACGACCAGGCCCGAGGGGGCGGCCAGCCCCTCCGCGCCGAGCCCCTGCGCGTGCACCACCTCGAAGGCCGTGGGCTCGTCGAGAGCCGTCGACAGCAGCGGGACCGCGGTCAGCTTCACCTCGTACGCGGACAGCGCCCGCCGGTACGTGCCCACCGAGTCCCACTCGGTGGTCAAGACCCACAACGCGGCGTCGTCGGTGGCCCGGCCGACCCGGCCCGAACGCCACCCCGGTCGGACGGCCAGCGCGCCTAGCGCCTGTTGCGCCTGCGCGAGGAACTGTCCGGCCTGGCCCGGCTCGACCCGGAACCGGGTGACCACGAGCACTGCGGGCTCCTTTGGATGCGACTATGGATGCGCCCCATCGTCCCACCCCCGAAGGAGTCCGACGTGCCAGGCAAGGACGGCCCGCCGACCCCGAACCGACGCAGCGGCAACCCCGCGGCACGGGCCCAGGCCAACAACGCCCCCCGCCACCCGTCGCCCGGCCGCCGCACGCTGGAGCAGCGCAGCCGGCCCTGGCTGGTCCGGCTGAACGCGGTCCCGCGCCCGCTGCTCATGCTCGTCGTGACCGCGGTGATGGCGCTCGGCCTGTTCGTCCACGGCCCGGTGGGCGGCATCCTGCTGCTGCTGCTCGGGCTGTTCCTGGGCTGGCTGCTGGCACTGTCCTGGCCGGCCATCCAGCCGGTGCAGCGCGGGGTGCGGATGTTCGTCACCGCCCTCGTCCTGGTCTGGGGCGTCGGGAAGATGTTCGGCCGCTTCTAGCCGCTGGGCCGTCCGACTCAGCTATCCGATTCGAACGACGCGAGGCGGGAGAGGAGCAGTTCATGGCTGAGCAGAACCCGGCGCTGCGCCAAACCCGGCAGCGAGCGGCCGTGTCCGCCGTCCTCGCCCAGGTCGACGACTTCCGCACCGCGCAGGAGCTGCACGACCTGCTGCGCCAGCGCGGGGAGTCGGTGGGCCTGACCACCGTGTACCGCACGCTGCAGGCGCTCGCAGACGCCGCACAGGTCGACGTGCTGCGCACCGACGACGGTGAGGCTGCGTACCGCCGGTGCAGCGCCCGGCACCACCACCACCTGGTTTGCCGCCGGTGCGGCCGCACGGTCGAGGTCGAGCAGCCGGCGCTGGAGCGGTGGGCCGCCCAGGTCGCCGCCGAGCACGGGTTCACCGAGATCACGCACACCCTGGAGATCTTCGGCGTCTGCCCGGACTGCGCCGCCACCGCCGACCGGACGGACTAGGGCAGGTTCGGCAGCGCGCCACCGTAGCGCCGCTCCCGCTCGGCGTAGGTCAGCACTGCCTGCCACAGGTGCCGGCGGTCAAAGTCCGGCCACAGCACGTCGGGGAAGACCAGCTCGGCGTACGCGGACTGCCACAGCAGGAAGTTGGAGATCCGCTGCTCCCCCGAGCTGCGCACGAACAGGTCGACGTCGGGCATGTCCGGCTCGTCGAGGTAGCGGGCGAACACCTTCGAGTCGATCTTGTCGGGGTCGACCCGGCCCGCTCGCACGTCCTTGCTGAGCGCGGCAGCAGCGTCGGCAATCTCCGCGCGGCCGCCGTAGTTCACGCACATCGTCAAGGTGAGCACCGAGTTGTGCCGGGTCAGCTCCTCGGCGGCCTCGAGCTCGTCGATCACGCTCTTCCACAGCCGAGGGCGGCGCCCGGCCCAGCGCACCCGTACCCCCATGGCGTTCATCTCGTCCCGCCGCCGACGGATGACGTCCCGGTTGAACCCCATGAGGAACCGGACCTCGTCCGGCGAGCGCCGCCAGTTCTCGGTGGAGAAGGCGTACGCCGACAGCCATTTCACGCCGACCTCGATGGCCCCCTCGACGACGTCGAACAGCGCCGCCTCGCCCGCCTCGTGGCCGGCCGTGCGGGGCAGCCCCCGCTGCTTGGCCCAGCGTCCGTTTCCGTCCATGACGACGGCGACGTGCCGTGGCACCGCCTTCGCGGGCAGGTCGGGGGGGCGAGCGCCGCTGGGGTGCGGTACCGGCGGACGGACCCGAGAACGCGCCACTCTCCGACCCTAGCGGCCCCGACAAGTCATCAGGTGCGCTCGACCAGGGGGAGGGAGCGCAGGCCGCGCTCGAGGTGCCACTGCAGGTAGGCAGCGACCAGGCCACTGGCCTCGCGCCGGTGCCGGGTCTCCGCGACGTCCGCGACCGGCCAGCTGCCCGCGAGCAGGGCGCCCAGCAGCACGAGGGTCTCGGCGGACGGGCTGGCCGTCCCCGGCGTCCGGCACTCGGAGCACACGACCCCGCCGCCGGAGACCGAGAACGACCGGTGCGGCCCCTCTGCGCCGCAGTGCGCGCAGGCCTCCAGGGACGGCGCATAGCCAGCCACCGACAGGGACCGCAGCAGGTAGGAGTCGAGGACGAGCCCCGGGTCGTGCTCGCCCGCGGCCAGCGAGCGCAGCCCACCGATGAGCAGCAGGTACTGCTGGACCGCTGGCTCCCGCTCCTCGGCGGTCATCCGCTCCGCGGTCTCCAGCATCACGGTCCCGGTGGTGTAGCGGGCGTAGTCCGCGGCCAGCCCCGCGCCGTACCCGGCGAGGGTCTCGACCTGGGTGACGATGTCCAGCGAGCGGCCGGCGTAGAACTGGACGTCGACCCGGTTGAACGGCTCGAGCCGCGAGCCGAACTTCGACCGAGTGCGGCGCACCCCCTTGGCCACGGCCCGGACCCGGCCGTGCTCGCGGGTCAACAGGGTGATGATCCGGTCAGCCTCACCGAGCTTCTGGGTGCGAAGCACGACACCCTCGTCCCGATAGAGGTTCACCTGGCCCATTGTGCGCCAGTCTGTCTGCCGGGTCTGACAGGCTGGGTCCCGTGACCGAGGCGCCGACGGCGGAGCTGCTCGCGCACCTCGAGGCGTACTACGACCTGGTCCCCCGGGCGACCGCGGATCCTGAGCAGATCGGCCCGTTCACCCTGTTCGTGGCGCGGAGCGGCTGGCCCTGCTACGCCCGGCCGACGCTCGGCGGCACCGGCGTGTTCACGGCCGACGACGTGGCCGCGGTCCGGACCCGGCAGCACCAGCTGGGGGTCCCGGAGAGCTTCGAGTGGGTGGCCGAGACCTCACCGGGGGTCGCTGACGCCGTGCGCGCCGGCGGCCTCGTCGTCCACGAGCACCCGCTGCTCGTGCTCGTGCGACCGCCGCTCCTCGTCCCGCCGCCTCCCCGCACCCACGTCCGCTTCGTCGGGGCCGACGACCCGATGGTGCCGGTCGCCCAGTCGGTCGCCGGCCTCGGCTTCGCGGCCTCCGGGACGCAGGTCGGGCCGGCCGGACCGGCCGAACGGGACGCGGCGCCGGCCACCCGGGCCCGGGAGCAGGTCGAGCACCTGCGTGCCCAGCTGCGGACCGGGACCACCGTAATGGCCGTGGTCGAGGACGACGTGCTGGGCGCGGTGGCCGTCGGCAGCCACAACCCGCGCGGCGACGTGAGCGAGGTCGTCGGCGTCGCCACCCTGCCAGCGGCGCGGCGGCGCGGTCTGGCCACCGCCCTGACGTCCGCGCTCGTCGAGCACGCGCTCGGTCACGGCGTGCAGACGGTGTTCCTCTCCGCCGGGGGCGTCGCGGTCGCCCGCGTCTACGAGCGGGTCGGCTTCCGCCAGGTGGGCACCGCCTGTATCGCCGAGCCGGACCAGCCCAGCCAGCCGGACCAGCTCTAGCGGGCGGCCACCCGGTTCACCGCGGATACCACGGCCTTGAGCGAGGCCGTGACGATGTTCGGGTCGATGCCGACGCCCCACACCACGGTGTCCCCGACCGCGCACTCGAGGTAGGCCGCCGCCTTGGCGTCGCCGCCCGCCGACAGCGCGTGCTCGGCGTAGTCCAGCACGCGGACGTCGTAGCCGACGCCAGACAGCGCGTCGACGAAGGCCGCGATCGGCCCGTTGCCGGTCCCCAGCAGCTCGTGCCGCTCGCCGTCGAGGTACACGCCCACCCGCAGGGCGTCCTTCTCCCCCGCGGCCGACGACGTGTGCACCGAGTTCAGCTTGAGCGGGCGCTCCGGCTCCAGGTACTCGGCAGCGAACACCCGGCCCATCTCATCGGCCGACACCTCGCCGCCCTCGGAGTCGGTACGGGCCTGGATCACCTGGCTGAACTCGATCTGCAGCCGCCGAGGCAGGTCCAGCTGGTGCTCGGACTTCATCAGGTAGGCCACGCCGCCCTTGCCGGACTGGCTGTTGACCCGGATCACTGCCTCGTAGCTGCGGCCGACGTCCTTGGGGTCGATCGGCAGGTACGGCACCGCCCAGACCAGGTCGTTGACGCCGACGCCGACGACCGCGGCGTCTCGGGCCATCGCCTCGAAGCCCTTCTTGATGGCGTCCTGGTGTGAGCCGGAGAACGCCGTGTACACCAGGTCGCCGCCATACGGGTGCCGCTCGTGCACCGGCAGCTGGTTGCAGTACTCGACGGTGCGCCGCACCTCGTCGATGTCGGAGAAGTCGATGGCCGGGTCGATGCCCTGCGCGAGCAGGTTCATGCCCAGCGACACCAGATCGACGTTGCCGGTGCGCTCGCCGTTGCCGAACAGGGTGCCCTCGATCCGGTCCGCGCCGGCCAGGAAGCCCAGCTCGGCCGCGGCCACCGCCGTCCCCCGGTCGTTGTGCGGGTGCAGCGAGAGCAGCACGGAGTCGCGGTAGGCCAGGTGCCGGGACATCCACTCGATCGAGTCGGCGTAGACGTTCGGCGTGGCCATCTCGACGGTCGCCGGCAGGTTGATGATCACCGGTCGGTCGGGAGTCGGCCGCCACACGTCGTTGACGGCGTTGCACACGTCGACGGCCAACGCCAGCTCGGTGCCGGTGTACGACTCCGGCGAGTACTCGAACCGGACGTCGGTTTCGGGCACCGTCTCGGCCAGCTTCTGGCACAGCTTGGCACCCTCGACGGCGATCGCGGTGATGCCCTCCTTGTCCAGCCCGAACACCACACGGCGCTGCAGGGTGGACGTGGAGTTGTACAGGTGCACGATCGCCTGCCGGGCGCCCCGGATGGCCTCGTAGGTGCGCTCGATCAGCTCGGCCCGGGCCTGGGTCAGCACCTGGATGGTGACGTCGGCCGGGATCAGGTCTTCCTCGATCAGCTGCCGGACGAAGTCGAAGTCGGTCTGCGAGGCGGACGGGAACCCGACCTCGATCTCCTTGTAGCCCATGCTCACCAGCAGATCGAACATCCGCCGCTTGCGGGCCGGGGTCATCGGGTCGATGAGCGCCTGGTTGCCGTCGCGCAGGTCCACCGAGCACCACAGCGGCGCCTTGCTCATCCGCTTGCCCGGCCAGGTGCGGTCCGGCAGGTCGACCGGGGTGAACGGCACGTACTTGCCGATCGGCATGCCGGACGACGCCTGCAGGTGACCGTGGACGGTCCGGGCGGGCTCCCCCGCCGCGGGTACCTCGCCCTGCGCCCCAGGTCGGTTGTGCACCAGCGGCGTCTCGGCGGCGGGATGGAAGTGCTGGGTGGTGCTGTCAGCGGTCTGCGGGTGAGAGGTCATCGGTTCCTCGCTGCTGGTGTCGGCCGGGCGAAAGGGCCGGGGGCACGACAACTCCGCGGCGAGGGGTCCGGCCTAGAGGGCCCCGCCGCGGCAGCTAAGGAGCAGCGATCCGCGCATGACCCGGACAGCGTACCCGATCAGGGCCGATCAGGGCGCAGCCGACGCCGGGAGGGCAGCGGCGGCGGCCAGCCAGGAGGCCGGCACCGCGGCGGCTCCGCCCATGGCGACGATGCGTCGGGGCTTCAGCCGGGCCAGGGCGTCGAGGATGTCCTGGGTCGGTCCGCTCCGCGGGACGAGCAGCACCGGGACCTGCTCCCCGCCGGCCAGCGCCGCCCCGACCAGCGCGTCGGAGAACGTGTCTCCGCTGGCCAGGTAGACGACCGGGCCGCCGGGTGAGAACTGCGCAGCGACCGCCGTGGCCGTGCCGTACCGGGACGACCCGGCCAGCCGGGTGACCGCGCTGCCGGACGTGGCGAACGGCTGGAGCTGGTCGAGCGTGGCCGGCTGGACGGCGCCCTCCCCGCCCAGGACGACGATCCGCTGCGGCTGCAGCCGGGTCAGCGCCTCGGCCGTGGGGGCCGGCACGCCGTCCTGGCCCACGAGCAGCACCGGGCCGGGGGTCCTGGCCGCGAGTGCGGCTCCGGACAGCGCGTCCGGGAATGCCGTCCCCGTGGCGAGGTAGGCGACGGGGGTGCTCGACGGGAACTGGGCCGCGACCAGGGCGGCGGTGGCGTAGCGGTCGGCGCCGCCCAGCCGGGTGACCTGGCCCAGGCCGGTGTACGGCTTGAGCGCCGCGAGGACCGTGTCCGAGACTGCGGACGTCCCGCCCAGGACCACGATCCGGCCCGGCCGCAGCCGCAGCAGAGCCGCGGCCGTGGCGGCGGGCACCGACCCGGACGTCACCAGCAGCACGGGAGCGTCCTGCCAACCGGCCAGCGCCGCCCCGGTCAGGGCGTCCGGGAAGTCCTGGCCGGTGGCGACGTAGACGGTGGGCAGCCCCGGCGGGTACTCCCCTGCGACGGCGGCGGCGGTGGCGTACCGGTCCGCTCCGGCGAGCCGGCTCACCGGCGTGCCCGGCCAGGCCACCGCCGCAGCCGCATCAACGATCCCGCCGGTGCGCACGAAAGAGGTGAGACCGGGCAGCGGGTCGACGGAGGCCAGCACCTGCTGCTTGACCTGTTCCGGCGTGTCGGTCGGATGCTCGCTCAAGACCAGGGCCGCGGTGCCGGTGACGAACGGGGCCGCCATCGACGTGCCGGACAGGTACCCGTAGCCGCTGGCCCCCACCAGCGGCACGGTGCTCAGGATCTGGTCACCCGGAGCGGCCAGGTCGACCGACCCCACGCCGTAGTTGGAGTACGCGGCCAGCTGCCCGGTGCGGTCGACGGCCGCCACCGAGATCAGGTTGGGCAGCGAGAACGCAGCCGGGTAGGAGGCCTGGGCCGGGTTGTCGTCGCTGACCCCGTCGTTGCCTGCGGCGGCGACGAACAGCATCCCGGACGAGGCGATCGCGTCGCGCAGGGCCGGGTCGGCGGCCTGCGAGTCGAGCGCGGCGCTGGCCCCCCAGCTGGCGTTGACGATCTTGGCACCCATGCGCTGGGCGTAGCCGATGGCCGCGATGGCGTCGGAGTCGTAGCCTCCGCTGGCCCCCAGGAACTTCACCGGTAGGAGGGTGACCCCGGGCGCGACCCCGGCCCCTCCGATGCCGTTGTCGGCAGTGGCCGCGATGATCCCGGCGACGTGCGTGCCGTGCTCGCCCCCATCCCCGGGGACGTACACCGCGCCGGTCCCGGTGAGCACGTTGCAGCCATGGACGTCGTCGACGCAGCCGTTGTGGTCGTCGTCGATGCCGTTGCCGGGGATCTCCTTGGGGTTCGTCCAGATCGAGCCCCGGAGGTCCGGGTGGGACATGTCCACGCCGTCGTCCAGCACGGCCACGATCACCCGCGCGCTGCCCTTGCCGGCGATCTGCCAGGCGTCCTGGGCGTGCACGTCGATCCCCCGCAGGCCGCCGGCCTGGCCGTCGATCGCCTGGCCGACGTTGTCCATCCCCCACTGCTGACCGAGCAGCGGGTCGGGCGCCGGACTGGCCAGCGTGCTGCGCCAGGCGTCCGGCACGGCATAGGCGACCCGGCTGTCCTTGCGCAGCGCCCCCGCGACGGCAGCGGCGTGGGCCCCCTTCGGGATGGTCGCGAGGACCGCCCCGGTCAGCGGCAGGGTCCGGTCCGCGGTGAGGCCCAGCCCGGCGAGCACCAACGCCCTGGCGGCCGTGCTCAGCCCGGGGCGCAGCTTGATGATCACCCGGGTGGGCTCGGGGGTCGTGGCGGCCGGTCCAGCAGTCGGGCCGGCCGGCTGGCCGTCGTGGGCCGACGCGGGGGCAGCGGGGAGGACGACGACCGCGGCGAGCAGACCGACCAAGGCAGTCAGCGCTGACCGTCGTCCTGGCATGAGGAATCTCCACGTACATCGCCCTCAGCGACCGTCGCGAGGCGCCTCCATTGAACCCCACCCGGCGGCCGGTCCCCACCTGGCCGTTCGGCCAGTGAACATCAGCCGCTCAGAAGCCGAGGCGGCGCAGCTGCTTGGGGTCCCGCTGCCAGTCCTTGGCAACCTTGACCCGCAGGTCGAGGAACACCGGGGTGCCGAGCAGCGCCTCGATCTGGTGGCGGGCCCGCGAGCCGACGTCCTTGAGCCGCTCGCCCCCACGACCGATGACGATCGCCTTCTGGCTGGGTCGCTCGACGAACAGCTCGACCCGCACGTCGAGCAGCGGCCGCTCGGCCGGGCGGCCCTCGCGCGGGGTCATCTCCTCGACGACCACGGCCACCGAGTGCGGCAGCTCGTCACGCACCCCTTCCAGCACCGCCTCGCGGACCAGCTCGGCCACCATGACCGCCTCGGGCTCGTCGGTCAGCTCACCGCCGGGGTAGAGCTCGGGGCCCTCCGGCAGCAGCCCGACGAGGAGGTCGGCGAGCAGGTCGACCTGGTCGTTGGCCACCGCCGAGACCGGCACAATCTCGGCGAACTCGCGCAGGTCGGCCACCCGCAGCAGCTGCTCGGCGAGCGCCTGGCGGCCCACCAGGTCGGTCTTGGTCACAATCGCGACGACGGGCGTGCGGGCGACGTTGCCCAGCTCGGCGGCGATGTAGCGGTCACCGGGGCCGACCTTCGCGTCCGCCGGGACGCAGAAGCCGATGACGTCGACCTCGCTCAGGGTGGCCAGGACCAGGGCGTTGAGCCGTTCGCCGAGCAGCGTGCGCGGCTTGTGGAAGCCAGGCGTGTCGACCAGCACAAGCTGGGCGTCCGGGCGGGTGACGATGCCGCGGACGGTGTGCCGGGTGGTCTGCGGCCGGTCCGAGGTGATCGCGACCTTGCGTCCGACGAGGGCGTTCGTCAGCGTCGACTTGCCGGCGTTGGGACGGCCGACGAAGCAGGCGAACCCGGAGCGATAGGTCATACCGCCGATTGTCCCTGACCAGCCACCGCCCGCGGACGTCCACACCGCCGCCGGAGGGCGCGCCCGGCGCTGAGCAGCACCAGCGTGGTCGCCTGCTGGGCGGTCACGTCCTGTCGGTGGCGCCGGGCGAGCCGTCGGGCGCGGCGTGGTGGACGAGGACACCCGGGCCGGCCAGGTCGCGGACGACGGTCAGGTCGGCCCGTGCCTCCTCGGGGGTGGACGGCGGCCCGACGACGGCGGCCGCCTCGAGCGACCCGGCGCCGCTGGACACCGCCGCGGCCACGGCGGCCTGCAGGGCGGTCAGTGCCAGAGACGGCAGCGCGACCGTGGTGGCGACATAGGTGCGGCCGGTGTCGTCCCGCACGGCGGCGCCCTGGGCCGCGCCGGTGCGGGCCCGGGCGCTGCGCGCGAGGGTGACCAGCTTGGCGTCCTCGGCGTCCCGGTCGGTGATGGGGTCAGGCATCGGCGGCATCGGCGGTCTCGGCGGTCGGCGTCGCGGCGTCCGGTGCCGCGGACGGGGGCTGGTCTCGGGCTGGGCGGTGCAGCAGCACCGTACCGATCCGGTTGCGGCGCCCCTGCTGCGACTCGGCCGTGAGGGTCCAGCCGTCGAGCCGGACCGACGAGCCAGGGATCGGCACCTTGCCCAGCCGGCGGGCCAGCAGCCCGCCCACGGTGTCGATGTCCTCGATCTCGTCCTCGTCCAGGACGACCGCGAAGCGCTCGGCGAAGTCCTCGAGGTTCATCCGGGCGCTGACCCGCACGTCGCCGTCCGGCAGCTCCTCGACCTCGGCCCGCGCCGAATCGTACTCGTCGGTGATCTCGCCGACGATCTCCTCGAGGATGTCCTCGATCGTCACCAGGCCGGCGGTACCGCCGTACTCGTCGACCACCACTGCGACGTGGATGCGCTGGGCCTGCATCTCCCGCAGCAGCTCGTCGACCGGCTTGCTGTCCGGCACGAAGGTGGCCGGCCGCAGGACCGACTCGACCCGCTCGGTGCTCTCGGCCGCGTGGTACTCGAAGACCCGGCGGGAGACGTCCTTGAGGTAGACGATGCCGCGGATGTCGTCCATGTTCTCGCCGACCACCGGGATCCGGGAGAAGCCGCTGCGCAGCGCGAGCGACTGAGCCTGGCGCAGGGTCTTGCCGGCCTCGATGACCACCATGTCCGGCCGGGGCACCATGACCTCGCGCACGAGCGTGTCGCCCAGCTCGAAGACCGAGTGGATCATCTCCCGCTCCTGGTCCTCGATCACCTCGTCGCGACCGGCCAGGTCGACCAGCTCACGCAGCTCGGCCTCGGAGGAGAACGGGCCCTCCCGGAAGCCGCGTCCCGGTGTGAGCGCGTTGCCCAGCAGGATCAGCCCCTGGGTGATCGGGGCCAGCACCACGGCCAGCAGGCCCACCGGCGCGGCCGCGACCCCGGCGACCCCCAGCGCGTGCTGACGGCCCAGGGTGCGCGGCGCCACCCCGAGCAGCACGAACGACACGAGCAGCATCACCACGGCGGACACGAGGACGGCCAGCCCACCCGGCTCGATCCGGTCCAGGGCGACCCGGGTGACGAGCACGACCGCCGTGATCTGCAGCCCGATCTGGCCGAACAGGGCGACGTTGACGTACCGCGCCCGGTCGGCGACCACCCGGTTGAGCCGGTCCACCCGGCCGCCGTGGGGCAGCTCGGCCACGGACGCCGCGGAGACCCGGGCGAACGCCGACTCGGCCGCGGCGAGCAGCGCGGCGAGCAGCACCAGGACGACGGCGAGGATGTCGGCGCGGATGTCGGCGGCACTCATGAGCGGCGCCGGGACCGCCAGCCGGTCAACAGGTCGCCCTGCAGCCCGAACATCTCCTGCTCCTCGTCCGGCTCGGCGTGGTCGTAGCCGAGCAGGTGCAAGATCCCGTGCGTGGTCAGCAGATCGAGCTCGTCGGCCGTCGAGTGGCCGGCGGCCTTGGCCTGCTGCCGGGCCACCTCGGGACACAGCACGACGTCGCCCAGCAGCCCCGGCTCGGGGACCGCCTCGTCGTCCCGCGGCGGCCGGAGCTCGTCCATCGGGAAGGACAGCACGTCGGTCGGCCCGGTCTCGTCCATCCACTGCACATGCAGCTGCTCCATGGCCGCCTCGTCGACGACCAGGATCGACAGCTCGGCCTGCGGGTGGATCCGCAGCCGGTCCAGCATGAACCGGGCCACCGCGGCCAACCGGTCCTCGTCGACCTCGGTTCCACTCTCGTTGGCGACCTCGATGCTCATCGGCGCCGCTGCGGCCCGGTCGCGGAGTCCGCGCCCTGGCGACCGCTGTCATAGACGCCGTACGCGTCGACGATCTCGCTGACCAGCCGGTGCCGGACGACGTCCGCGGAGGACAGCCGGCAGAACGCGACGTCGCTGATGTGATCGAGGATCTCCTGGACCTGGTTGAGCCCGCTGCTGGTGCCGCCGGGCAGGTCGGTCTGGGTGACGTCTCCGGTGACCACCATCTTCGAGCCGAACCCGAGCCGGGTGAGGAACATCTTCATCTGCTCGGCGGTGGTGTTCTGGGCCTCGTCCAGGATGATGAACGCGTCGTTGAGGCTGCGGCCGCGCATGTAGGCCAGCGGCGCCACCTCGATGGTCCCGGCGGCCATCAGCTGCGGGATCGAGTCGGGGTCGACCATGTCGTGCAGTGCGTCGTACAACGGCCGCAGGTAGGGGTCGATCTTCTCGAAGAGGGTGCCCGGCAGGAACCCCAGCCGCTCCCCCGCCTCGACCGCGGGACGGGTCAGGATGATCCGGTTGACCTGCTTGGACTGCAGCGCCTGCACCGCCTTGGCGACGGCCAGGTAGGTCTTGCCGGTGCCGGCCGGGCCTATCCCGAACACGATGGTGTTCTTGTCGATGGCGTCGACGTAGCGCTTCTGGTTCAACGACTTGGCCCGGATCGTGCGGCCGCGGCTGGACAGGATGTTGAAGGTGAGCACGTCCGCGGGGTGAGCGCCCTGCTCGGCCGTTCGCAGCATGGCCACCGACTGCTCCACGGCCTCCACGGTGAGCGGCTGCCCGGTACGGATCACGGCGACCAGCTCGTCGAGCACCCGCTCGACGAGGGCGACGTCCCCGGGCGGGCCGGTGAGGGTGACCTCGTTGCCCCGCACGTGGACGTCGGTGGACGGGAACGCGGCCTCCACGACGCGCAGGAACGCATCGCCCGAGCCGAGGAGACCCACCATGGAGATCTGGGCCGGAACGACGATGCGGTGCTCGGTCGGCTGCTCGGTCATAGGTCGGCCGCGGTCGGCCATTCGCCCTTCGGTGTCGGCTGCAGGTTGCACCTCCATGCTAGGCGCTGCGGGCTCCCGGAGGCAGTTCCGTCGTCTGCGGGGATCCGAGAGTCAGCCGGGGGGCCAGCCGAGCGGCCGGCCGCCGAGCACGTGGGCGTGCACGTGGAACACGGTCTGCCCGGCGCCCGCGCCGGTGTTGAGCACGATCCGGTAGCCGGCCCCCTCGACACCCTCCTGGGCGGCGACCGCTGCGGCGTCCGCGAGGAGGTGGCCGGCCAGCGGCGGGTCGGACCGGCCCACGCTGCCAGCGTCCCGGTGGTGGTCCAGCGGGATCACCAGGACGTGCGTGGGGGCCTGCGGGTCGATGTCCCGGATCGCGACGGTGTGCTCGGTGCGGCGAACCACCTCCGCCGGGATCTCCCCCGCGACGATCCGGCAGAACAGGCAGCTCGGGTCTGACTCGGCCATGCTGGCGACCCTACTCAGACGGCTCCCCCTGCGGGTCGGTCAACCGGACCGCACCCTCGCGCGTCGTAGGTTGCATGGCAGCGATCCCACTTGCGGTCCGGACGGAGGTGATTGTGGACG
The DNA here is from genome assembly GCA_036510875.1 of Actinomycetes bacterium. Taxonomy (NCBI): domain Bacteria; kingdom Bacillati; phylum Actinomycetota; class Actinomycetes; species Actinomycetes bacterium. The sequence continues at coordinate 1,597 of DATCDE010000267.1, read as the reverse complement.
ACGCGCGCGCGTGGACGGCCGACGAGGCGGTCACCGTGCTGTACGGGGCGCACTACCGGTCGCTCGTCCGCCTCGCCGGCCTGCTGCTGCGCGACCAGGCGGCCGCTGAGGAGACCGTGCAGGACGCCTTCGTCGGGATGTACCGGCGGTGGCGGTCGCTGCGCGACCCCGAGCGGGCCGCCGCCTACCTTCGGGCGGCGACGGTCAACGGGTGCCGCTCGGTGGTGCGACGGCGGGGCACCGCGCACCGGGCGGCGCCGCTGCTGGCCGTGGCCGAGGACGGCCCGGACCTGGCCGTCGGGGTGGTCGAGCGCCGCGCGGTGCTCGACGGCCTGGCCGGCCTGCCCGAGCGCCAGCGTGAGGTGCTGGTGCTGCGCTACTACGGCGACCTGTCCGAGGCGCAGATCGCCGAGGCCCTGGGCATCAGCCCGGGGGCCGTGAAGACCCACGCCGCCCGGGGCCTGGCCTCGCTGCGGCCCGTGCTGGAGCGGACCCCATGACCGACATCGACGACACCAGCGGTAACCGGCTGCGCCGGGTGCTGCGCGAGGAGGCGGCCACCATGACCCCATCCGACGAAGGCCTCGAGCGGATCCGGGAGAAGGCCGCTGAGGAGCCGTCCGCCGCGCGGCGGTGGGCGCCGCTGGTCGCGGCGGCGGCCGTGCTGCTCGCGGTGGGCGCGGCCCTGCTGTTCTGGCCGCGCGGCGGCACCGACCAGACCGCCGCCCCGGTGGCCACGGCCACTGCAGGGTCGTCGGCGTCCACCTCGCCGTCCGGCAGCACCGAGCCGTCGGTCGCCGCGCGCGCCGTCGCGGCGTACTTCGTGGGCACCAGCGAGGGCCGCAGCCGGCTGTACCGCGAGTTCGCGCGGAGCACGGTCGCCGACCCGGTCCAGGCCGCGGTGAACACGATGCTGAGCACGCCAGCCGACCCGGACTACAGCACCCCGTGGCCGGCCGGGACGACGGCGACCGTGCAGCGGTCCGGCTCCGCCGTCCAGGTGTCGCTGTCGGCCGACCCGAGCGGCCAGGGCGACCTCGCCGTCCAGCAGGTGGTCTACACGGTGACCGGCGCGGACACGGCGGTCACCACGGTGACCGTGGAGACCCCGGCGGCCACCTACCCGAACCAGGTGCGCGCGCCCGGCGTCGACGTCATCGCGCCGGTCTGGCTGCTCAGCCCGGCCCAGGGCGCCACGGTCACGTCCCCGGTCAAGCTGTCCGGCACCGCCGCGGTGTACGAGGCGACCGTCAACTGGGACATCCTGGCTGCGGACGGCACCGTGGTGAAGCAGGGCTACGCGACGGCGACGGTCGGGGCACCGGACCGCGGCGACTGGTCGGCGTCGGTCGTGCTCACGCCGGGGTCGTACGAGGCACGGGCCTACATGCTGTCGCCGCAGGACGGCCGGATGCAGTGGATCGACAGCAAGACCTTCACCGTGAAGTAGCCCCCCTCCCGCATGAAGGGTCCCTTCTGCGCGCATGGCCGCAGAAACCGCACCTTCATGACGGTGGTGCGGTAGCGGCCGGTCAGCGCCAGCGGGGGGTGGCGGCGAGCAGGACGGCGGCCGCCACGGTGCCGGCCGTGGACGTGC
>DATCDE010000266.1 GCA_036510875.1 Actinomycetes bacterium | reverse complement strand
TCACTCCTCCGAAGGATTCCCGCAGCACCCGGTAGGCCAAGCGTCCCTCCCCCGACCGCCTCAGCGACCGCGCGGCGATGCCAACAGACACGAAGAACCCCACCAGCAGAACTGCCGCCCCGATGGCCTCGAAAACCTGGGCCACGTGGTCCATGGTCTCGGCGAAGGTCATGGTCACGCAGCCTAGGGCCTTCCCACAGAGCCAGGCGGCGACCCCGGCCGTCGCCCGCTCTGGGGTGAGGCTCGGCGCGCCCCTGGGACGTGCAGGGATGATCCGATCCTGCAACGGCGGATCGCGGTCACCTGCGACACCGGTGGCGGACGCTGGACATGAACCCGTTGCCGCCCACGAGACGGCCGCCTAGCGTCATGCGCCGTTAATTCGTTCAATATGTTGTAGACTGAGGTATGCCACGTACCGGGCGCCCGAAGGCCGTGCTGGAGTTGACCGACGCGGAACGCGAGCAGCTGTCTGGGTGGGCGCGTCGGCGTACGTCTGCGCAGGCTCTGGCGCTGCGCTCACGCATCGTGCTGGGGTGTGCGAGCGGGCTGTCCAACAAGGAGGTCGCGGCCCGGGAGAAGGTGTCGGAGCCGACGGTGGGCAAATGGCGCTCGCGGTTTGTCGAGCTGCGGCTGGACGGGCTGGACGACGACCCGCGTCCGGGGCGTCCGGCGTCGATCACCGCCGAGCAGGTGGAGGACGTGGTGGTGGCCACGTTGGAGTCGACCCCGAGGAACGCCACGCACTGGTCGCGGGCGTCGATGGCCGAGCGCAGCGGGCTGTCGAAGTCCAGTGTCGGGCGGATCTGGCGGGCCTTCGAGCTCAAGCCGCACCGCACGGACGGGTTCAAGCTGTCCACCGACCCGCTGTTCGTGGACAAGGTCTTCGACGTGGTCGGGCTGTACCTGAACCCGCCGGAGGCCGCGGTGGTGCTGTGCGTGGACGACAACAGCCAGGTCCAGGCGCTGGCCCGCTCCCAGCCGGCGTTCCCGATGATGCCCGGCATGCCGAACAAACGCACCCACGACGACGTCCGGCACGGCACGACCAGCCTGTTCGCGGAGTTCAACACCGCCGACGGCACCGTCATCTCCTCCCTGCACCGCCGGCACCGCACCAGCGAGTTCAAGAAGTTCCTGGCCACGATCGACAACCAGGTCCCCGACGACCTGGACGTGCACCTGGTCTGCGACAACTACGGCACCCACAAGAGCCCCGCGATCCGCACCTGGCTCGACGCACACCCCCGTTTCCACATCCACTACACCCCGACCTACTCCAGCTGGATCAACCAGGTCGAGCGCTGGTTCGGTCTGCTCACCGAACAGCTCCTGCAGCGCAGGGACCACCGCAGCGTGCAGGCCCTCGAGCGCGACATCCGGGCCTGGGTCAAGGCATGGAACGACAACCCCAGGCCATTCATCTGGACCAAGAGCGCCGAGGAGATCCTCACCTCCCTCGGACGACTTCAAAAACGAATTAACGGCGCAGGACACGAGCCCAAGGCCCGAGCCAGTAACCGATCTCGGTGGTGCGACTGGCCCAATCGGTGTGCTTGAGGTCGATCCCACCGGCCAAACGGTTCTCGACCTCGATCCCAAGGACAAGCCCTCGACCGGATTCCTGCTGCTGGGATGCCATCGCGAAGAGCATGCCAACTGTGCCCAGGCCCAGGTTCCGGCAGAACCCTGGTCGATGCCTATCCTGCAGAGCGGAGTCTGCGGATCATGCATGCTTCGATGGCTCTCCGCGCATCAGGTCCTACCGGCTGGAGGAGACGGGAGCGGTGCCCTCCGGTTCCATGACGGCAATCTGAGCCAGGATGTCGAGCAGATCAACAGCCCGAGGCTCGTTGATGGCGTTTCTGACGGCAGGTAGTAGGCGATGACCAGGTCCAGAAGACTGATGAAGACCGCGAATACCAGCACCGTTGCATCCGTCAGTCGAGCCGGAGCCGTTGTCCGGACGAAACACAGTGAAGAACGTTCCGCGACCTGGTCTGGCACCCGCCAGCCTGGTTGCACCGTGCTCCCGGTGCCCATGCTGGGTAGTACTGGCTACTGGGCGGGCGGCACTGATCCCGCTCGTCTTCGATGAAGGCGGTCACGATGGCCACCGCCTCCTCGTGAGCCAGCCGCCGGTAGGAGCGGCGGGGTGCCACGTTGGGCTGGTACCCGGCGACCTCCACGGCCTTAGCCCAGGACCCGAACCGGCGCACCAGGGCCGCGCGCGATGGCATGGTTCCCCGCCCCGCCGACCCCGGTCGTGGAGCCCTACTTCCCGGCCTCCGACACCACAGCCAACGGCCAGGCCAACGGCAACGGCACGGCGAACGGTCATGCCAGCCCCGCGGCGAACGGCAACGGCCACGGCACCGTCGACCTGACCCGGCCGTACCCCACCAGCCACAGCTGACCCACCCGTACACCCGGCCCGGCCGGCATTCCCGCTGCCGGCGTCCGAGCGCCTCAAGCCGTTCACTCTTTCTTCTTGACCAGCAACTAAGGTAGGACTAACTTCGCGGCACGGCGCCCGATCGGGCGCCAACAAGAGTGGCCGCGCCCCGAAGGGCGAGGCTGACAGGTGTGCCGGGTGCGCGGGTCCCGGCCTCCTGCTGACCCCGCATGGACTCCCGGGTGCGACCCATCCCACATGGGGGACAGCATGACGGCACACAGACGATTGACGGCACGCAGAAGACCGCATCGGGCGCTGCTCGCCTCGGCCGCGGCGATCGCGACCGCCGGGTGGCTGGTGGGAGGCTTCGCCGCACCCGCATCCGCAGAT
>DATCDE010000265.1 GCA_036510875.1 Actinomycetes bacterium | reverse complement strand
CCGTGGGTGAAGGGTAACCGGCAGGCGAAGAGAGTGCGGGTAGTCGCGGGTAGCGAGTCGTTGATCTCGTCGGCCGGGGCGTCGCTGCTGGTCGAGGTGGGGCGGGCCAGCGGTCTGGCTCGGGGGTTGTCGGCGGCCCTTCGGCCGTGGCGGGCGGCCCGGTTACGGCACGATCCGGGGAAGGTCGGGATGGATCTCGCGGTCGCGCTCGCCCTGGGTGGTGATTGCCTGGCGGACCTGGCGGTGGTGCGCGCCCAGCCGGAGCTGTTCGGCCCGGTCGCCTCTGAGGCGACGGTGTCCCGTCTGATGGACACCGTGGCAGGTGACGTCGACGCTGCGGTCGCCGCGATCCGTGCTGTGCGCGGACCTAGACGCCACCATCGTGGTGGCGCATTCGGAGAAGGAAGGCGCGACGCCGACGTTCAAGCGGACCTTCGGGTTCCACCCGCTGTTAACGTTCGTCGACCACGGGGCCGAGGGCACCGGTGAGCCGCTGGCCGGAGCTCGCCGATGGCGTGGCGCCACAGCCGCCCGATGCTGTCGACCTCGTCAGGGGGGGAAGGCGCCCTGCTGGGCGATGGAGCGGCGGGAGATCCGTAGCGCGGCGACGAACGACACGCGGTCCGGGTCGTTCCCGGCGTGGATGGCGGCGTCGAACATCAGGGTGCGGATCGCGTAGTGGCAGCACAGGTGGCCCCAGATCTCCTGGGTGACCAGCTGGGGGGACTTCGAGCGCAGGACCGCGCGTGGCCCGCGCTGGTGGGTCTTCAGCTCGTCGAAGGCGGTCTCGATCTCCCAACGCTGGGTGTAGGCGGCGGCCAGCTGGGCGGCGGGGGCGCTGCGGTGGTCGAGCACGGTGGTGATCAGCCGGAACTGCCCGGTTGGGTCACGGCCGTCCTCAATCGTGTAGCCGACGACCCGCACCCGGATCGGGTGCTGGCGTCGCCGGTCGGCCCTGGAGTCGAAGACATCGGCGAGCCAGGACCCGTCGGGCAGGTCCTCGACCGGCTCGAGCGTGAGGTTGTCGTTGACCCGCCACAGCAGGTCCGCCCCGGTGCGGCAGGCGTTGTGCCACGCGGTGAAGCTGTAGAAGCCGCGATCGGCCAGGCACAGCATCCCCGGGCGTAGCCGCCCGAGTAGCTCGACGGACAACGCGGCCTCCGACGTCGTGTAGGGGCCGATGGCCGCCTCGAACATCGCATGGGTACCGCACTCGCCCAACGCGACCACCCGGGCCTGGGGAAACGCCGAGCGTTCGCCCTTGGTCACCCCGGGCCGGCCGAAGAACACGTCGTTGGCGCCGGTGTCGGGCAGATCCACACACGTCCCATCGAGCGCGACCAACCGCCGCCCGGCCAGCCAGCACCCCGGGGTGTCCTCGGTCGCCAGCGGCCGCGCGACCCGCTCGAACAGCTTCGCCATCGGCTCGGCACCCAGCCGGTCACGGGCATGAGAGATCGCCGCCTTGTTCGCCAGCCTCGGCGACCCCTCATCACGGTGCGCCCAGGCCAGACCATCGCAGATCAACGCCAGCACGTCCTCATACGACCCCTCGGAGTGCAGCGCCATCCCCATCGCGAAATACACCATCGACCGGGCCGGCAACGACCGGCGCCGCTGCTCGGTGCGACCGCACTGCGCCACCACCGCGTCCACGACATCCGCGGGGAACACCTTCATCAGCAGACCCACCGACACCAGATCCGGCAACCGCCGATCCGACTCCGGCTTCCTCCATCCAGAACGAGGCATCCCAACAAACTACACCGCTGGAACCCTAATTGAACGGTATTGCGCCTAGGCGCGCCCGCGAAGTGTGGATCAAGAGCCGGTCGGTCGGGGAGGGTGGGCCGGCAGGGGGCGCGTCGGCTCAGTGTCGGGCCCCGCGGCTTTGGCCGCGGGGCCTGCTTGCTCTCGGGTTAGACGTGAAGCGCCTTTCTGGTCTTGGTCGCCAGTCGTTGAAGCTGGGCGAGAGCCTTGTGGCTGACGTCCTCCTCGCGGGGGATCAGCCCGAGTTGTTGGACGAAGTCCAAGCTGTCGAGGACAATCGTGTGCTCGGCGATGAGCCCGTCTCGGAACGTGTAGACGCACACGCCGCGGATCCGAGCTGGCTTGCCGGTGGCCGCCATGCCCGCCAGCGGCCCGTTCATCGTCCCGGTGATCGTCCAGGTCGTGAAGCCGACGTTGGGGTCGTCGGTCGTGTAGATGCGGAAGTCCTCCATCGGGAAGTGCAGGTCAGGGAAGGTGGCGAACGTGGCCGTGACGTCGGCTGCCGCTGCCTCCTTGCCGTGCACCGGCCCGGCCGAAGCCGGGTTCTCCCACACCACGTCGTCCGCCGCACGGGCCATGATTGCTTCAACGTCGTGGTCGTTCCAGCCCTGGATGAAAGCCTGGAGCGCCGCTGTCATCTCCGCCTTGGTCATCACCTCGGCTGGTGCTGCCATCGCGACACCTCCTCGCGGCCCCGACTGATCCGTCGTACCTCAACGGCCGCGGGCCGCATCTACTCTCGCCCCGATCCGTTTCGGGGACAGAGCACAACGGCCCCGCTGCGGGGTCCGGGCCCGGGCCGGGCGGGGCAGCGCGGCAGGGCGTTGTCCTCTACCCCACGACCGGCCGGCAGCCCATCATGGGATGGCAATCGTGGCGAGTTCGTCGGGAGGAGTCGCCATGACCGTCACCGCACAACAGCAGATGAGCGCGTGGTCAATACGCGCGGCGCGCCGCGCGTTCTCCGGGCTGCCCGCCCCGCAACCGGGCGATCTGGTGGGCCGCTGGGACGGAACCATGGTGGGCAGTCCTGGCCTGCGGCGCATGAGCCGGGTCATTGCCGCGTTCACCCCGCTGCGCGGGTGGTGCGGCAAACAGGTCGAGGCCACCGGGCTGGTGCACAACCTGGTCCGCCGCGGCGACACCACCAGGCAGGCGACCGACTGCTGGGTGTCCAGCAGTGGGTCGCTGCTGGATGGTCGGGCCGCCCTGGTCGCTGACTACTCGCGCACCGCCAGGCCACCGGTGAAGTGGCTGCGCGGCGAAATGCGCTGGCTGGTCCCCGACGCGCAGATCCTCGGCATGTTGGTCTTCCCCATCGGCAGGCGGGTGATCGGCCCGTTCCCCTTCCAGCTGACCCGCAGCCCCGATCGACCCGCCGGCGGCCCGGACGAGTCTTCAGCTGCGTGAGTGGGCTCCTGAGGACTCAGCGGCTGGATCGGCATCTGCACGACCCTGGTGCCCGCGAGTCCTGGCCGCCACGACAGGGGCGCCCCGACGTGCCGATGCAGGGCGCCTTGCTCGCGGTGAGTTCCCTGGCTGCGGTGGCGTCTGGCTTTGCTGGCGCGGGCTGAACTCGACGGGAGCGTGCCGAGCCGTACGGTCGTTAGGTTGAGGTCATGGACCTCGACGGGGCGCGGGCGTTCGTCCGCGAGCATCGCCGGGCGATCTTGACCACGAGCCGTGACGACGGTTCCCCGCAGATGTCCCCGGTGGCCGTCGCCGTTGACGATGGTGGGCATCTGGTGGCGAGCACCCGGAAGACCGCCCTGAAGACCCGCAACCTGCGCAAGCGCCCCACCGCCTGGCTGTGCGTGATCAGCGACGGGTTCTACGGTCCGTGGATCCAGATCGAGGGCGAGGTGGAGATCGTGGAGCTCCCGGACGCCATGCAGCCGCTGGTCGACTACTACCGCCAGGTGGCGGGCGAGCACCCGGACTGGGACGAGTACCGCGCCGCCATGGAACGCGAGCAGCGTGTGCTGCTTCGCATCAGTCCCCGCCGGGCCGGACCCGACGTACAGGGATAGACAAGTCCCACAACACTCACTGCGGTCTCGCCCCGTCGCCCCTTCAGGGGCGGCGGGGTCCTCGCTGCGCCTGACGGGCGACTCGGGGGTATTGGCCGCCCCCGTTCTCGGCGTCGGGCGCCGGGACCTCCGGGTTCAACCCCCCAAGCCTTGGGCCTGCCCGGTGAGTCCGCCGAGTGCGAGGGTTGGACGCATGTCGGAACGTCCCCCCCGACGGCGCCGCCCACTACACCGCCCAGCCGTCTCCGCACCGGGAGACCCTGCTGGAGATACGCGAGCGCATCCTGGCTGTACTACCCACCGCACAGGAGCGGATCAAGTACCCGTTCGTGTTGCCCCCCGCCGAAGGGCGAAGGCAACACGAACGGGGCGGGCGAAAGGCGGTCTTAGCCCTGGATCAGCAACATCTTGCTGACCGAGCAGTTCGCCGCGGGCAGCGTCGGGTACCCCTCACCGCTCATCCCCAGCGTCGCCAGAACGACGGTGTGGGCTCCGCAGTCGTTTGGACTCCCCACTCCAAGCCCAGTCGGCGTCCCGGGGTAGACCCAATGACCAGCGAAGCTCGGCAGCGGCCCGGTGAACGCGGTGTATACGGACGAGCCGTACATGTACGGGTACGGCTTGCTCAGGTTCCACACCATGTTCCACTTGATCGTAGCCGTGCCGATGGGACCGACCCACTGCTGTCCGTCCAGGAGGTATGACCGGCCGGTCATCGTCCCGATCTGTAAAGGACCTGCCCGTTCCCGCTAGTCCACGACTGCTGCACCTCGAGTGCGATCTGGCCCTTGACAGAACTCGGCCGTGGTGTAGGTCCGAACCTGGGTGGCGTTGCTGGGGCAGGGCGGCACTGGCCGGGGCTGCCATGCCCAGCCCCAGACCGATCACCGCCGGCAGGACGAGGTCCGCGCGAAGCATTCTGATCGACCTCACCTCTCTTCGAGATCAGCCAACTCGGGGTGCCATCGGCGACGACACGCCTAACCGACGCGACCCGAACGATGGGCGGTAGGTGCGGTCGCACAAACACGCGAACGCGAGATTCCTACTGCGGTTCATCGACCTGCCGGAACCTGAGTGAGGTGCACGAGCTGCAGCTCGGTGGGAAGACGATCCGGGATCTCCGTTTGAGATGAGTACGGACGACCTCGAACGCATCCTCCGCCCAAACCAGCTTCCCGGTCGGGCTCCCATCGGATCAACAAGACGACGACCCACTGCCCCAACGCTCACCGCGCAGCTGTCAGCCCGCGTACAGCACGACGGTCCAGCCAGTTCCCGACGTGTAGGTGGCCAGGAACTCCGGGCCGTCGCCGATGATGCCGTCGGCCAAGTCGCCGTATGACCCCCCGACGGGGGCCCGGCTCGGATACCACGTGATCGCCGGCAGCGAGGTCAGACGCCAACCACCGCACCCGCCACAGCAGGTGTTCCATCCCTGCACGTACCGCAGCAGGATGGCGAGGTCAGCGGCAGCCCGGGAGCCCTTGGCGGCCGGGACGACCGGGGGCGACTGAGCGGCCTCGGCTCGGGCGGCGGCCATGTCGGCGGCGAACTGGGCCGCGGCCGGTGCACCGTGGTGCAGGCAGTCGAGCGCCTCGGCGGCCGCCGGGTCCGTGACCGGGACGTCGACCCTCGGGCCGGTGTCGGCCAGAGTGTTCACGAACCCGTCGAGCGCGGAGTACCGCGAGAACAGGTCGCTGTACACGAGCAGTACCGGCTGCAGCAGGTCGGGCGGCAGGCCGGCCGGGACGGCCCGCGCCGCCACGCCGGGGTCGGCCGCGGCGGCGGCGTCCCGCACCGATGGGTCAACGGTCAGCATGGTCGTCCCGATGTGCCGGTCAACCACCGCGGCGGCGGCCGACAGGCGCTGATCCACCGCCTGCGCAGCCGCGAAGAACGGCGCGAGGTCGTCCAGCGCGCTGGGCGCGTGGCCGCCGCCGCTGGCGGAAGGGCTGACGGACTCCTGCCGCGACGCAGGTTGGCTGGTCGAAACGCTCGCCCCCGGCCCCGGGGTACCACCCGGCCCCGGCGTCGCGGTCCCGCACGAAACCACACCGGCCAGCGCGACCACCATCACGACACCCAATGCCGCCCGCACCGCACACCACCTTGACTCATCCTCAGGCTGGCATCGGGAAGTCCGTCGCCGGTAGGGGCATGCGACCCGCTCAGCCGGGGGTTCGATCCGCGAGTGGGTTACCTGCGAAGCCCCCCACCCGTTGGTCGCCCCCCGCCGGGCGCATCTCGGAGCCCGCGCGCCGGCTTGAGAGCCGTTCATGCTGGTGGTGAACATCGACGCCCTGGCCGGAACCATCTCGCTGCCCGGTGGGATGCCGTTGATAGCGGCTCACGGCCGGCACCTTCATACGGTCCTGCTCGCGGTAACGGAGTGCCGTAGCACGTTGAGGCCCGGTGCCTAGGTCCTTCGTGCGCTTCCGTGCCGCACGTGAGCGGCTTTGGGTCGGGCCGCTACCGTGGGGTTGCCGGTTGCCACACGTCGAACGACTGGTCCAGATCGGTCGAGGATCCGACCACCGTCCCGCTCATGTCGGTCCGGTTCACCAGCAGCACCCGCCGGCCGACGACACGGTCAATCAACCGGTCACTCGGGCTGGCGAACTGGTGCCCCTGCAGCACGACTCGGGTGCCGTCCGGTGTCCAGCCCAATGCGCCGTACACGCTCCACTGCAGGGTGCTGCCCAGGCTGGGGGGCCGCTCCAGCAGCGTCTCGGCTGGGCCGACCGGCCACCGCTGCACCTGTAGGACAGCGTGGCGCGGGACGCCTCCGCGTGCTGCGTGTGGGCGAACCAGGAGCCGTCGGCGGTCCAGGCCAACGCACCCTCGAGGACGGGGTCGAACGGGTGCACCACGAACCGGCCGGTGGACAGGTCCAGGCGCCATGCCCCGCCGCACGACCCGTCGGCGAGGCACCAACCCGCGTACACCAACGCGGTCAGCCCGCCGGGCTCCAAAGCGAACTGGCCGACGCCGCTGCCTAGAACAGCCTGCACGGCACCGGTGTTCGGATCGACCCGCAGCAACTTCGCCGTCTCCCCATGGGACGCGGAGTCACTGCGCAGGAAGTACACCCACCCGTCACCCGCGCGGTTGAACACCGGCCGGGTGTCGAACACCCCCTCAGTAGCAGGGGTGAGCGGGCTCCAGACACCGCTGACCAGGTCGATCAGCTCCAGGTGCGAGGCGGTCCCGGCCGGAGCGGAGGACGGGCCCGTCAGCGGCCCGGTGGAGGTCTCCATCACGCCCGAGATCCCGGTGGGATCCACGGTGGGCCGGTCGTCCCGGCCCAGCGCGACCAGCTGCCGGGTCCACCCGCTGGCCAGGTCGTAGGCCATCAGGAAGCGTCGGCGGTCAGGCAGCTGCCGGACCAGCACCAGACTCGGCTCGGTCAGCCCCCGCCGCGGGCAAAAGACCCGGTCGGGGACGGCGAAGCCTTCGTTGGGCTCGGGTGCCGGGCTGGTCGGGGACAGAGCAGACGTCGTTCGGCTCGGTGCGCTCGCGAGGGCGGCCGAGCTGGGCCCACTGCCCGGTGTCGAGGACGATGAGGACGACCGGGCCGTGGACCCTGACTCCCAGGAGCCCGTAGGACAGCGCCCTGGGGACGAGGCTGAGGAGATCATCGGCTTCAGGGGTCGGTGACGCTCTGGCGCCCGCGCACGGGGGCCTCTTGAGACTCGACCTGGCGCCGCGTTTGGAAGCGAGCGCGTCCTTCGGCGGTCGCCAGGGGTCTTGGGCTGCGGCGTGAACGGT
>DATCDE010000264.1 GCA_036510875.1 Actinomycetes bacterium | reverse complement strand
GCAGCGCCCCGTACCGGTCGACCAGGATCTGGGTGGCCCCGATCGACTCGCCGGCCGCGTCGCGCGCGGCCGCCGGCAGCCCGGCCAGCGCGTGGCTGATCTGGCTGCGGTAGACGGTGGACAGCACCGAGCCCAGCACTGCGACGCCGAGCGCCCCGCCGACCTGGCGCACCGTGCTGTTCACCGCCGAGCCGGCCCCTGCGCGGGCCGGGGGCAGGCTCTGCAGGATCGCGGTGGTCGCCGGTGCCATCGCCAGTCCCATCCCGACACCGAGCAAGAACAGCAGCGACTCCAGGTTGAGCAGGGAGGTGCCCGCGGTGATGAAGCCGAACCAGCCCATCGCCACCCCCACCAGGCCCAGGCCGGTCGCGCAGACCGCCTTGCGTCCGAATCGGCCGGTCAGCCCGTCGCTTAGGGGTGCGAAGACGCCGATGGCCACGGCCAGCGGCAGCAGCAGCGCCCCGGCGCGCAGCGGGCTGAAGCCCCGCTCGAACTGCAGGTAGTAGGTGCCGAACAGCATGATCCCGAACAGTGAGAACGAGACCAGGGTCATGGCCGCCACGCCGGAGGAGAACGCCGGGTGCCGGAACCAGCCCGGGTCCAGGGCCGGACGGCGGGAGCGCGCCTCCAGCCAGGCGAACAGCGCCAGGACGGCGACCCCGACGCAGAGGCTGGCGACGACGACTGGGCTGGTCCAGCGGCTGGTCTCCCCGGCCCGGATCAGGCCATACACGACGAGTACCAGCCCGGCCACGGCGACCGGGACGGCCCGCGCGTCGAGGGACTGTCCGCTGGGGTCGTGCGACTCGGGGACGAGCCACCACACGCCGACGATGCCCGCGGCCACGATCGGCACGTTGATCAGGAAGACCGAGCCCCACCAGAACCCGGCGCTGAGCAGCGCGCCGCCGACCAGCGGTCCGATCGCCAGGGCCAGGCCGCTGAACCCGGCCCAGATCGCGATGGCCCGCCCGCGCTCGTCGTCGTCGAACACGTTGGTGATGATCGCCAGGGTGGCCGGGAAGATCGCCGCGGCGCCGAGCCCCATGACCGTGCGCAGCCCGATGAGCACCGACGGGGTGCCGGCGTAGGCGGCCGCGGCGGACCCGGCACCGAAGATGACCAGTCCGAGCAGCAGGACCCGCCGCCGGCCCGAGCGGTCGCCGAGCACCCCCCACGGGAACAGCAGGGCGGCGAACGCCAGCGTGTAGGCGTCGATGATCCACTCCTGCTGGCTTTGCGTCGCGCCCAGCTGCTCCTGGATGCGCGGCAGCGCCACGTTGAGCACCGTGTTGTCGAGGGTGACGACCAGGATGCTCACGACGAGCACCCCGAGAGTGGCCCAGCGCCGCCGGTGCACCCGCTCCGCGAGCAGTTCCTGCCGGTCGCCCACGCCGCTCACGGTCACCTGGCCCACCTCCGCTGCCAGAGTGGTCAGGTGCCCCCGATAGTGGCCAGAGGCGAACGACCCGGGGCACCTCCCGGTGGCTCGTGTGCGATCGTTCGCGCCTGACCGTCGCCCCGATGACGCCGGACGCGCTGACCGCCGAGGTCGTGGCGCGCCTGGAGAACACCCCTGACCCGAGGCTGCGCGAGGTGATCCAGGCCCTCGTGCGTCACCTGCACGCCTTCGCCCGGGAGGTCCGGCTGACCGACGAGGAGTGGCTCACCGGGGTCCGCTTCCTCACCGCGACCGGGCAGAAGTGCGACGACGTGCGGCAGGAGATGATCCTGCTGTCCGACACCCTGGGGCTGTCCGCCCTGGTGGGCCTGGTCAACCACGCCGGGGACGAGCCCTCGGTCACCGAGCCCACCATGCTCGGACCGTTCTACGTGCCCGACTCGCCGTGGCGGGAGCTCGGCGCGTCGATGGTCGACGACGACGACGGCGGCGCGCCGGCGATCCTGCGGGGCCGGGTGGTCGGCGGCGACGGCCCGACCGCTCGCCGGTGCGGTGCTGGACGTGTGGCAGAACGCCAGCACCGGGTTCTACGCCGTGCAGCAGCCGGGCGGGCAGCCGCCCGGCAACCTGCGTGGCCGCTACCGCACCGACGCCGAGGGTCGCTACCAGATCCGCACCGTGCGACCGGTCCCGTACGCCGTCCCCGACGACGCCCCCGGTCGGCCGGCTGCTGCGGCAGACCGGACGCCACCCGTGGCGGGCCGCCCACATCCACGCGATCGTCACCGCCGAGGGTCACCGGCCTGTGGTGACGCACGTCTTCGACAGCTCCTCGCGCTACCTCGACTCCGACACGGTGTTCGGGGTGAAGCAGTCGCAGATCCGCGACTTCGTGCCCGGTGACGACGGCGTGCTGGTCGGCGAGCACGACATCACCCTCGCCGCGGTCGCCCGGTGACGGGCTGAACCATGGCTGTTGCCCGCGAGGGTCCGTCTCGCCGATCGGGTCAACCGGGACGCCGCGAGCCGGAGTTCACGTCGAACGGACGCATCCGGTCGTGGCGTCGTGAGCAGTCACCCTTCGAGGCCGAACCGCGAATCTGATCGACCAGCCCGAT
>DATCDE010000263.1 GCA_036510875.1 Actinomycetes bacterium | reverse complement strand
CGCCGCGGCCACACCGAGGCGGCGGTCGGTGCCTACCTCGCCCACGGCCGAGTCCACACCCGCGCCGACGATGCGCAGGCCCGAGCCCGGCTCGTCGACGCCTACCTGCACCACCGCCGCGCCGGCGCGGACCCCTACCAGGTCGTCGCCCTGACCAGCAGCCGACACGACGCAACGGCCCTCAACGACCAGATTCGGCAAGCGCTCGCCACGACGGGTCTGATCGCAACCCACGAGACCGTCGTCCGCACCGACGACGCAGAACGACGGTTCGCCACCGGCGACCTGGTGGTCATCACCCACAACGACCACCGCCGCGGGCTGCTCAACGGCACCCGGGCCACCATCGAGCGCACCGACCGCACCACCCTGCGGCTGCACACCGAGACCGGCCAGCACGCCGAGGTGCCGGTCCGCTGGGCCTCCGACCACCTCGACCACGGGTACGCCCTCACCGTCCACAAGGCCCAAGGCCTGACCACCGACCTGGCGCTCATCTACGGCACCGCGGCACTCAGCCAGCAAGCCGGCTACGTCGCGCTGTCCCGCGGCCGCACCGCCAACCACCTGTTCACCAGTGCCCAGCCACTGGCCCGGACGGACCCCACCGACGAACTCGACATCCCGCGCTTCCAGATCCTCACGCACGCTGAGCCCGCCGACGCCCTCGACCTGCTCCAGGAGCGCCTGAGCTGGTCCCGACGGCACACCCTCGCCCAGCAGCAGCAGCCAGCCAGGCAGGTCGAGGAACGGGGGCTGTCGTTGTGAACCGGCCGCAGCCTCGCCGGCTGGCCGGCGCGTCGCCTCTCACTGCGCTGATGCAGATCCCGCCGGCACCTGTGGAGCGGGTGACCCTCACCGTGCCCGAAGCAGCCCAGTTGCTGGGGATCAGCCGAAACGAGGCCTACCTGGCCGTGCAACGCGGGGAGCTGCCGGCCCGGCGGATCGGGCGGCGCATCCTCATTCCGCGCGTCGCGCTCGAGCGCTGGCTGGCGGAGACGGTGCCGAGACGGCGGTGTTGAGGTAGCGGTCCCAGCGCGCCTTCGCGCCCCGGGCCCGGCCCTGGGTGACCTGGGTGTAGACCGCCAGCGTCACCGAAGGGTCGGCGTGCCCCAGATGCTGTTGGACCTCGGGCACGGTGAACCCCATCGCGAACATGTGGCTGGCGCAGGTGCGCCGCAGGTCGTGCGGGTTGACGGCGTCCAGCTTCGCCCGCTCGACGGACCCGTCCCACACCCACCGCTTCCAGCTGGAGTAGCGCAGCGGGCCGCCGGTCCGGGTGGTCCACAACAGCCGGTCCGGATTCAGCGGCAGCGCATCGACACGCTGCCGCAGCGCCTCGAGCACCACGGTAGGCACCGTGATGGTCCGGGACTGGCGTGACTTCGGGGACTGGAAGATCAGCGTGTGCCGGCCGGTGCGCGGGTCGGTCGCCGCGGACAAAGACTCGTCGACGCGCACGGTGCCGTGCCGCAGGTCCACGTCACGCACCCGCAGTGCCGCAGCCTCGCCCCAGCGCAGGCCGCCATAGGCGAGGGTGAGCAGGAAGGCCCGCTGCGCCTCGTCCGGGCATGCGGCCAGCAGCCGGTCCATCTCGTCGGTCTCCAGGAACCGGGCCCGCGCCTCCGGCAGGCGGGGCAGCTCGACGCCGTCGCAAGGGTTGCGGGGGATCACGTCGTCGCGCACCGCCCGCCGGCACACCGCGGAGACCAGCCGGTAGGCCTGCCGCACCCGCGACGCCGACAGCCGCCGTTGCCGCAGCCGGGTCAGCCACTCGCGGACGTCGCGGGCGCGCAGCGTGGCCACAGAGATGGTCGCGATCGGGTCGCCGTCGATGCAGGCCCGCAGCAGCGACTCGTACCCGTCCAGCGTCTTCGGCTTGAGGTCACCGATCGCCGCTGCCGTGTCGAGGTGCTCGCGGACCAGCGCGTGCACGGTCTTCTTCGCCGCCCGCGCGTCGTACACCACTCCACGACGCCCCTCGGTCTGCCTCTCGGCCAGCCAGGCGTTGGCGTCCGTTTTGGTCGGGAAGGTCACCGGGGCCGCCAGGTGGGTCGCGGTCGCGACGTCCCAGTACCGGGCCTGCCACCGTCCCGAGGGCAGCCGCCGGACCGCGCCGAACGATCTTCGTGTCATCGACCCTCCCGGGCTCGTTATGGCACGTAGATGGCACGAAGGTACAACGGTTCTGGCTGCGTGCCAGGTGGAAGCGTTGCGGCCTCGTTCGCCGAACAGATTCCTTAACCGTGTGTCGGAGGTTCGAATCCTCTCGGGGGCACCAGTCTAGAAGTTCAGATTCCCGTTGCTACACAAGGACTTTCAGTCTCGCTTGCCTGCCATCTGCTCCCACTGCGCCCTCTCCCATACCACCCAATGCACGCTTATGGCACGACTTTGGCACGGAAGCGACCCGTTCGGCGGGTCAGCGTGGGGTCAGGCCGTGCTCTTCCCGGAACGGTCAGACGGCGCCATTCTGACGAGACTGCCCGCGTCTGAGGGTGCCCGCGCCCCGCTGGGACGTCCCAGTCGACCGCGCACGGCGAGGACGCGTAGACCTCGATCCACGCCAAGGCGGCCGCATTGCTGCATTCCGCAGCTCGCAACCATGAGCTGGCGGACGGCACCAGGCGTCTGTTATGGCGGCCGACCTCGTCTTGTGGGGTCCCAACCGGCTGCGGCTCACCCTGGCCAAGGATGAGGCGAAATGACCT
>DATCDE010000262.1 GCA_036510875.1 Actinomycetes bacterium | reverse complement strand
GGCTCACCGCTACAAGCACAAGACGTTCGACCCACCGGTCCTGGTGGATGTACTCGCCCCGGACAACGTCGGTCCGCGCGCCAACCTCACGACGACACCACCCGGCAGGACAGTCGAGGTTCCGGGCGGCACCCAAGCCCTCCATCGGGTTGAGGAGGTCGAGGTGGTCATGGCCAGCGGCAGCAGGGGCCTCGTGCCCCGCCCCGATCTGCTCGGAGCCTCGTCATCAAGGCAGGTGCCACAACGCTGGCCGAACGTCGGGATCGCCACTTCAACGACCTCGCCCTGCTGTGCTCCCTTGTCGCTGACCCTTTCGAGATGCGTGAGCAGATGGGAGATAGCGACAAGCGATGGCTCCGCCGCGCCGGAGAACTGGCAAAGGACGACCACTCCTCGTGGGCGCTCATCGACCCGGCGTACCGCGCTGACGGCCAGTCCGCGTTGAAGATCCTTCTCGCGGCAGACAACTGACTCGAGGGTCCACATGGCCGACCTGGCGAGGCGAGTGATAACGGCACTTCGCGCTCGGCCTCCCAGCGGGGGCCGTCGACTGCCGGCCCATTCCACAACGGTCAACGCCGTTGGGCCCAAACCGGGCGTCCAGAAGCGCGCCCGGAGGAAACGATGCGAGGAATCGTCGCATGCGCCCGTCCTCCTCCCCGACCCTTGTCGGACCCACAACGCATCTGGTACGTCGCCGTCGGGAGACCGCCACACTGCATCCGGGGCGTCCTGCCGATACGTTGCGAGACGTGTGCCGGCAAGTCGTCGCCACGCAGGAAGGGCTCTTGTCATGAGATTCGCTCGAAACGGTTGGACTACCCGTCGAACGGTGCTGGCAGCGGCGGTCGCTGGTGCGGTCGTGGCTGGCGGCGTTACTTCCGCTGTGGCATCCACGCGTGGGCCGACCCCGGAGGTCATTGGTGACCTGTTCATTTGCGTCAACAACTCCAGCAAGTTGATGACTCAGGTGTGGTCGACCACGGTGTGCCCGACTGGCAGTTTTAAGTACGTGGTACCCAAGAAGGGCAGCTCCACAGGCGCGACAGGTGCGCAGGGAGTTGCGGGTCCGCAGGGACCGGCCGGTGCCGCCGGCCCGCAGGGTCCTGCTGGTGCTCCGGGTGCCACTGGCAAGGATGCTCCTGCTGCGACCTACGGCGTCGGGAACATCAACGTCTCGCGCGGCGGGGCCGTTGCGAGCCCCTGGCAGACCCTGTCCACCGCCCTCGGCTCGCCCGTGGGCGACACGGTGTCCGGCACCTTCCGGTTCACCTGCAAGGCGGCCCAGGCTCCGTGCGCGGTCTCCGTCTCGGCTTACGCCACGACGAGCGGCGTCACGGTGTACCCCCGCGTGCTCATCACCAAGGAGAACTTCGACACGGGTGCCCCCCTCGGCACCTGCGAGTACGGCGATGGCTCTGACAACAACGGAGCCGTGACCGCACTGAGCACCACGGCGGTCGCTGTCCCGCTGGGAATCGGTGGCTCGCTCGACTGCGGCTCCGCCCAGGCGTACCCCGCCAACGGTGTCGCTAGCACGATCGAGGTTCCGACTGGCTACTACAACGTCACCAGCACCTTGCAGTTCTTCAAGTCCTGACCATCCCGGTCGAGGTGACCTACACGCAGTCTGGCTGAGCCTGCGCAGGAAGCCCCCCGGCGTCGTCGTCCGGGGGGCCTCCTGGTGTTTGGCTGGCCATGTCGACGCGCGGACGCACCCGAGCGAGCGATAGTGCCGGATATTGCTCTCGCTGTCCGAGCTGAGGCCGGATCTTCACTGGGCCATTTGGGTGTCGGCTCACTGGCCGGCCAGGTGGCAGACGCGGCCGCCCAATATCCGGCAATAGGCATCGCTGCCCAGCGGTCCGTTTCGCGCGGATCGCGTCGTGTTGCTAGCAGGCAAGGCGACACCGCGAAACATCGACGACGAGACCCCCAGCAGTGCAGGGGGTCTCGTCGTCTCGACGGCGGCGCCGTCGTTCGGGGCAGCTCAGACCGAGCTGCGGACGAGGGTGAGCTCGCGGGCGACGGCAGTCACGTGGCGCAAGTCGCTGCCGCAGCAGCCGCCGACCACGGCGAGTGCCGGCAGCCGGCTGGCCAGCAGGACGTAGCCGTCCGCGAACTCGGCGGGGTCGCCGTCGTCCAAGACCTCCGCGACGTCCAGCTCGGCGTGGCTCTGACGCGACGCGTTGCACCGCACGCCGCGGACGCGCTCGATCCAGGTGCCAGGGGTCAGGCCGAGAAGGACGTGGTCGGGGTGCGCGCAGTTGACCATCACGTACGCCGCCGCCCCACCGGTGGCGCCATCGAGGCGCCGGACCGCCTCGCCGAGCGGTTCACCCGTGGGAAGCCGGCCGTCGGTCTCGACGGTGAACGAGACGACGATCGGAACGCCGATCGTGCGGGCGGCGCGCACGGCGCCGATCGCCTCGTCGGTGTGGGTGAACGTCAACGCCGTCACGAGGTCCACCCCTGCCTCGGCCAGCCAGCCGATCTGCGTGGCGTGGTAGGCCTCGGCCTCGTCGGCGGTCAACAGGCTCTCGGGTGCGTAGGCGTCACCGCGCGGACCGACGAGCCCGTCGACGAGGACGGGCACGTCGGCGTACTCGTCAGCGAGACCGCGGCTGAAGGCGACGGTGACCCGGACCGCGTCGTGCAGCTCGTCGTTCGTCACTCCGAGGTCGGCTGCCCAGAACGGGTGCGCCTTCCAGGTGGGCGCGTCGAGCACCATGCCGCTTCCCGTGGCGCGAGCGAGATCGAGGAAGCCCCGGTAGTAGTCGGCCAGCGCTGCGCGGCTGACCGGGTCTGCGAGGAGCGTGTGCGCGGCGAACTCGGGGACCGGCACGCCGCGGTTGTAGATGAGATCGGTCTCGCAGCCGGCGTCGGTGAGGAACAGGCGGCCGTCGGGCGATGGGAGCGGGGTGGTTGTCATCGGGGATCCTCCGTAGGGATGGCCGTGGTGTCGGCGTGCGGTCGGCTGGATACTTCGCGGTCTCCAGCCTGGGG
>DATCDE010000261.1 GCA_036510875.1 Actinomycetes bacterium | reverse complement strand
GCTCGACCTGCTCAGCGAGCAGGTCGGGGCCATCGCCGAAGAGCTGCGCCGGCAGCGCCAGAGCCGGGAGCGGTGGTCGGAGCTGGTCACCGACCTGACCCCGGTCACCAAGGGCGTCATGGACGTCGCCACCCGCGAGCTGGGGGACCTGAGCGAGGACGTCAGCCTCGAGGACGCCGTCCGGTTCCTGCGGACGACGGCCCGCGAGCTGCCCCGACTCGAGGCGCTCATGGCGCAGCTGGACTCGATGAGCCAGCTGGTCAGCGAGGTCGTGCCCCTGGTCGGACCGGGGGTGGGCAAGCTGACCGACGTGCTGCAGCAGCTGGACGACAAGGGCTACTTCATGTTCGCCCAGGGCGGCATGGAGATCGCCGACAAGGTGGTCACGTCCTTCGACCACGACGACGTCGTCGCGCTGGGTGACAACGTCGTGCTGATCCTCAACACGGTCAAGGAGATGACCCAGCCTGAGGTGATGGGGATGCTCAAGCGCACCTTCGTCACCGTGCAGGAGGTCGAGGAGGCGCACACCGAGCCGCCGTCCATGTTCGCGCTGATCAAGGAGATGCGCGACCCACAGACTCGCCGCGGGCTTGCCCGCGTGATGAGCATGCTCCGCACCGTGGGTGAGGAGCAGCCCGAATCGTCAACCCCAACCAGCTAGGAAGGTTCGAACCACCATGCCCGTGACCACGATGAACGGCCGGGAGATCCACGTCGACGACGAGGGCTTCCTCACCGCGTACGACGAGTGGGACGAGGATCTCGGCAAGGTCCTCGCCGCCAACATCGGCATCGACATGACCGACGAGCACTGGAAGGTCATCAAGTTCCTGCGCGATGACTTCAAGGTGACCGGCGAAACCGCAACCACCCGCCGAGTGCAGTCCGTCGGGGGCTTCTCCACCAAGGACCAGTTCACGCTGTTCCCGAAGAAGCCCGCCAAGAAGATGTCTTACATCGCCGGGCTGCCCAAGCCGCACGGCTGCGTCTGACCACCGAGGACGGAGAAACCGACTATGAGTGCACCCATCGTCCCGAGTTTCGGCGACGACGAGGAGACCGACCGCAAGTTCGTCCTCATCTGCTCCAAGGGCAACCTGGACATGGCCTATCCGGCCCTCGTCCTGGCCAACGCCGCCCTGGGTGAGGGCATCGAGACCCACCTGTTCTTCACCTTCTGGGGCTTCGACATGATCACCAAGTCCCGGATGAACGACCTGAAGTTCACGCCCACCGGCAACACCGCGATGCACCTGCCGATCGGCGGGATCCGGATGCCGCAGGCACTGGCGCCGCTCCCCGGCGTCCAGGCGGTGGCGACGAAGATGCTCAAGGACCAGATCGCCGAGCTCGGTATCCCCGAGGTCCCGGAGTTCCTGGACCAGATCGTCGCGGCCGGCGGCCACCTGTGGGCCTGCCGGATGTCGGCGGACATGAACCACCTGACCGAGTCCGACCTGCGCGACGACGTCGAGGCCATCATCAACGCTTCCGACTTCATCGAGATGACCGACGGCGCCCAGCTGCTCTTCATCTGACCCACGCCTGAAGCTGTCAGGGTGAGGACGGGCCATGGCCCGTCCTCACCCTGACAACTGCGCGAAGGTGGGCGGCTGAGATAGTGACCGCCATGCCCAACGTCCTCACTCGCTACCGGATCATGGCCTACGTCACCGGCGTCGGTCTGGTCCTGCTCGTCTGCGTCGCCATGCCGCTGAAGTACTTCGCCGACTCACCGGGCATGGTCCACGTCATCGGGATGCTGCACGGCTACTTCTACATCCTGTACATCATCGCGACGTTCGACCTCGGGTCCCGGCGGCGCTGGCCGCTGCTGAAGATGCTGCTCGTCATGCTCTCCGGCACGATCCCGTTCGCCGTCTTCTTCGTCGAGCACCGGATCGTCAAGGAGGAGCTCGCCAGCACTGGCAGCACCGGCACCGCCGCCGCCTGAGCTGGTGGCTGCCTCCTTGCGGACGGCGGCCACCCACATCCACACCGTGGCAGCGGCGAACAGCCACCACTGCAGCGCGTAGGTGAGGCTCTGCACCGACCAGCGAATGGTCGCCGGCGGCAGCGGGGGAGGCACGGTGGCCAGCGCGGGCGTCGTGGGCGGCTCCTGGTCGGCGAGCAGCACCGAGCCGTCGTAGAGCCGGTACGGCCACCGGTTGACCAGGTCGGCGGTGGTGACCCGCTCCACCTGCCCGGCGGGCAGCACGCTGGTCATCCCGGACGGCAGCGGGGTCTCCGAGGGCGCCAGGTAGCCGCGCACGGTCACCGGGCCGGACGGCGGTGCCGGGACGGCGGCGTCCGGCTGCTGCTGACCGGGGACCCAGCCGCGGACCACCGTGGCCGCCAGCCCGGGGGATGTGACGAGCGGGGTCACCACGTAGAAGCCGGCCTCCCCCCGCAAGTCGTGGCCTGGGGAGAGCAGCTGGCGAGCCACGTCGTACCGGCCGGTCACGGTCACCGCGGCCCCGCGGTTGTCGGGCGTGACCAGGTTCTCCGCGCCCCTCACGTCGGCCAGCGGCCGGGCCGCGCTCAGCGCCGGAGCGGTCAGCGGGGGGCCCGAGTCGCGGGTTCGGGCCCGGTCCCACTGCCACCCGCCGAGCGCCACGAAGGCGGCAACCGCGAGCAGCGCCCCGACGTGGACGGCGAGCCACCGGGGCTGCAGGAGGAACCGGTACATCGGGGACCACGGTACGTCCCACGCCAAAGATGACTGCGCAGTAGCGTGCACAGCAGGACTGAGGAAGGGGCAACGTGACCACTTCGGGGACCGCTGCGGTCGAGGTCGACCTGCTCATCATCGGCGCTGGGCCGACCGGGCTGTTCGCCACGTACTACGCCGGATTCCGCGGGCTGTCGGTCGCGGTGCTGGACTCGCTGACCGAGCTCGGCGGCCAGCTCACCGCGCTGTACCCGGAGAAGCTGATCTACGACGTCGGTGGGCTCCCGGAGATCCGGGGGCAGGCGCTGGTCGACAACCTGGTCCAGCAGGCCGCGAGCGCGAACCCCACGTACCTGCTGGGCCACCGGGCCGAGGAGTTGGAGGTCGCCGAAGACCACGTGGTGGTCCGCACCGAGCCCGGGGGGCCCGTCGTGCAGGCCAAGGCCGTACTGATCGCCGGCGGCATCGGCACGTTCACCCCACGGGCGCTGCCGGACGCCGCCGCCTACGAAGGCCGCGGATTGCGCTACTTCGTCCCGAAGCTGGACGAGCTGGCCGGCAAGGACGTGCTGATCGTCGGTGGCGGCGACTCGGCCATGGACTGGGCGGCCAGCCTCGAGCCGATCGCCCGGTCGATCACCCTGATCCACCGCCGCACCGAGTTCCGGGCCCACGAGGGGACCGTCGCCCGGGTGCTGTCGTCCTCGGTGAAGGTGCTGACGCCGTTCGAGGTCGCCGCCATCCACGGCACCGACCGGGTGGAGTCGGTGGACATCTTCAACAACAAGACCGACGAGCACCAGACGCTCGAGGTTCAGGAGGTGGTCGCGGCCCTGGGCTTCACCGCGGACCTGGGCCCGTTCACCCGCTGGGGGCTCGAGCAGCTCAAGCGGCACATCGTTGTGGACAGCGCGATGCGGACCTCGCTGCCGCGAGTGTTCTCCGCCGGTGACATCACCGAGTACGACGGAAAGGTCCGGCTGATATCGGTCGGGCTGGGCGAGGCGGCCACCGCGGTAAACAACGCGACGGCGGTCGTGCACCCCGGCGCGAAAGTGTTCCCCGGGCACTCCTCGGAAGTCCCCTGACCGGGTCGCAAGCCCCCAACCGGTGTCTGTAAGACTCGGCTGCAGCAGGCGCGGCAGCGATGGAAAGGATCACGATGTCCGACTTCCAGCTCGACTACCCGGCAGGCGCTCTTCCGTTGGAGCTGGCCAAATCTGCCGAAGGACCGGGAGGTCTCGACGTCTCGGCCCTGCTGAAGACGACCGGCCAGGTGACGCTCGACCAGGGCTTCGTCAAC
Organism: Actinomycetes bacterium; assembly: GCA_036510875.1. Lineage (NCBI taxonomy): Bacteria > Bacillati > Actinomycetota > Actinomycetes > Actinomycetes bacterium. The sequence continues at coordinate 2,510 of DATCDE010000261.1, read as the reverse complement.
ACGGCGTCCTGCACCTCGGAGATCACCTACATCGACGGGGACGCCGGGATCCTGCGCTACCGCGGCTACCCGATCGAGCAGCTGGCGGCGCACTCGACGTTCCAGGAGACGGCCTACCTGCTCATCTACGGTGAGCTCCCGACCGCGGACCAGCTGACCACCTTCCGGGCGCAGATCACCCAGCACACGCTGCTGCACGAGGACCTGCGCCGGTTCTTCGACGGGTTCCCGCGCGACGCGCACCCGATGGCCGTGCTGTCGTCGGCCGTGAGCGCGCTGTCGACCTTCTACCAGGACAGCCTGGACCCGTTCGACCAGGCCCACGTGGAGATCTCCACGGTCCGGCTGCTGGCCAAGGTACCGACGATCGCGGCGTACGCCTACAAGAAGTCGGTCGGCCAGCCGTTCCTCTACCCGGACAATTCGCTGGAGGCGACCGAGAACTTCCTGCGGCTGGTCTTCGGCGTCCCGGCGGAGGCGTACGAGGTCGACCCGGTGATGGCCCGCACCCTGGACATGCTGTTCATCCTGCACGCCGACCACGAGCAGAACTGCTCCACCTCAACGGTCCGGATGGTCGGGTCCAGCCACGCGAACCTGTTCGCGTCGGTGTCGGCCGGCATCAACGCGCTGTTCGGGCCGCTGCACGGCGGGGCGAACCAGGCGGTGCTGGGGATGCTCAAGAGCATCCACGACGAGGGCGGCGACGTCGGCAGCTTCGTCGAGCGGGTCAAGGCCCACGACGGCGGCGTCCGGCTCATGGGCTTCGGGCACCGCGTCTACCACAGCTACGACCCGCGGGCGGCGCTGGTGAAGCAGGCCGCGCACGACCTGCTCGACCGACCCGGCGCCGACGACCCGCTGCTGGACATCGCGATGCGCATGGAAGAGGTCGCGCTGGCCGACGACTACTTTCTCGAGCGCAAGCTCTACCCGAACGTCGACTTCTACACCGGACTGATCTACCAGGCGATGGGCTTCCCGGAGAAGATGTTCACGGTGCTGTTCGCTCTCGGCCGGCTGCCCGGCTGGATCGCGCAGTGGCGGGAGATGATCAACGACCCGGCCACCAAGATCGGCCGGCCGCGCCAGGTCTACGTCGGTCCCACCGAGCGCGCCTACCGGCCGATCGACCAGCGCTGAGGGACGGTCCCGGTCGTCCGTCAGCGGGCGAGGCGCTGCGCCAGCCAGCTGAGTGACAGCGGGTAGCGGTAGTCGATGCCGCCGTGTTTCGCGTCGAACAGCTCGAAATGCACCCGGTCGTCGGGGACGCCGAGGGCGCTGAGCTGGCCGCGGAACGCCTGCGCACCGACGTCCAGGAAGTACTCGTCCGACGTCCCCGCGTCGATCCAGATCGCGCGCATCGAGCGCAGGGCGTCCGCGTGGTGCGGGGCCATCCGGACCGGGTCGAGGTCCAGCCAGCGCTGCCACAGCTCGGGGACCAGCGCGCCGGTGACCGGGTCGAACGGCAGCCGCGGTGTGCCGTCCGGGTCCGCGGAGAAGCAGGCGGCCACACCGTAGATCCCGAGGATCGTCTGGTCGCCGGGCCTGGTGAACGACGTCCGGGCGGTGAAGTCGGCCCACCAGCGGGCCGGGTCGCCGTCGTAGGCGCGCAGGGCGCGGACCACCTGGCCGAACTCGGGGACGTAGCACAGCTCGTACAGCGAGTCGCCCGCGTGCGAGGCCAGCGCGCCGAACACGTCCGGCCGCAGCATGGGGGTGATCATCGCGCCGAAACCGCCGCTCGACTTGCCGGTGATGGCGCGCGACTCGCGGTCGGGCAGGGTGCGGTACCGGGCGTCGACGAAGGGCACCACCTCGTCGCAGAGGTAGGAGTGGTAGCGCCCGGTGCCGGGGGAGTCGACGAACTGCGAGCCGCCGTATGCCGTCCACGCGTCGACGTAGACGACGATGCACGGCGAGGCCTCCCCGCTGGCGAAGACGGCGTCCGCGGTCTCGATGAACGGCTGGCGGAACGGCATCCGGTTGCGCCACATCTCCAGGTGCCCGGTGTAGCCCTGGATGACGTACACGGTCGGGTACCGTTCCTGCGGCGCGTCGTCGTAGCCGGGCGGCAGGTAGACCCACAGCGGTCGCTGTTTCGGGTCGCCGAGCGGGTTGCCGGCCAGCAGGGCCGACTCGACGACGAGCTCGTCGAGTCGGCCAACCAGCGGCTGGGACCAAGGCAGCATGCCTGCGACCCTAGCCCTGGGTGCTCGGCCCTGCTTCGCCTCTCGTTCGCCGACGGCGGTGGCGCGGGAGCGATCGGGCCGGCGGTGCCGGGTGTGCTGTGCTCGGGTCGCTCGATCACGCGACCGAGTGGCTGACCCCCGAGGGGTCTGCGCCGTTGCCGCCTCCGGGCTTCCTACGATCGGGCCCGTGGTGCGTCCTGAAAGTTGGATCAGGCCTGCGGGTGTGAGTCCCGCCTGGGTAGGTACCGGAGCGCCCAGTAGCAGACCCCGGTTCGTTGGAGAGATCTGGCGGGCTGAGCGGGGTGTCGAGAGCCTCTT
>DATCDE010000260.1 GCA_036510875.1 Actinomycetes bacterium | reverse complement strand
CCACTGGTCATGCTCCAAGCCGAAACGACCCACCGCGACCACGCCATCGTCGAGCAGGTCATCGCCGACATGAAGAGCGGCCCCCTGGCACATCTGCCTTCTGGCCAGTTTTCATCCAACAGTGCGTGGTTGGTGTTAGCGCCGATTCTCGCGCAGCGGATTCGACCCCAGTTTGATCATCTGTATTCGTAGCTGAGTCGGCGGCCGCCCCACCAGGGGACTTCGGTGGTGGGGAGGTCGGCTTGGCGCAGAACGGGTGAGTAGGTCCGGCGGTCAAGTCGAACGATGATCTCGTTGCCCCGGTTGAGGATCTCGCCGGTGGTGCTCAGGAAGCGGCGTTGCAGGGTGTCGGGGGTGGTGGTGGCGTAGCCGGGTAGGCGGCGACGTAGGGCGGCGCAGAGGGTGTGGGCCAGCACGGTGAGCGTGACGTCGAGGTCGACGTTGAGGGGGACGGCGCCGGCGAGGGCGTCCAGGCCGAAGGAGCGGATCGATTCGGCGAGGCGCTGTTCGATGTTCATCCTGCGGGCGTAGCGCTCGATGATCGCCTTGGAGGGGCTGGCCGGGTCGTTGGTGATCAAGATGGTGGGTTCGTCGTGGCCCAGGCCGGCGACGGCGAGCTGCCGCAGCGTGCCGGGGTAGGTACTCAGCGTGGCAGCGGGGTTGTCGATGACGCGGACTCGGCGGGTCTTGCCGCCGGCGCGGGCGATCGTCATCGCGGTCCAGGTGCTGGCTGGTAGGGCGTGCAGGGCTGCGGTGAGCTTGGGGGTGCGGGCTCGTAGCGTGATGAATGTGATACCGCGGTCGGTGAGCTCGCCGAGCTGGGCCTGGGTGGTGACCTTGCTGTCCATGATCAGCAGCTTCGGGTCGTGGCCGGTGACGCGGTGCCAGTGGTCGGCGAAGGCGAGGACCTCGTTGTTCTGGGTGGCTTTGGCCAGGTCGGCGTTGGCGTAGAGCAGGGTGTGGCTGTCGGCGTCTTCAGCGAAGAAGGTCAACACTGATCGGGTCCGTTGGGATCTGGTTGGTACGTAGTGCTTTTCGAGTGCGACGTCGGTGCCCCAGTGCATGACGGCGTGGAAGTCCAGGTTAACCGCGTCGCCGGTGGCGAGCCCTGCTGTGAGGGTGGCTTTGTCCAGGGCGGTCAGGAATTCGGCCTGTTTGGCGTGCTGGAGGCGGTAGGAGTAGGTGGTCAGGGCGGTGGCTTTGGGCAGTGAGGTCAGGCCGGCGAACAGCGCGGCGCCGGGGTCGGTGGCGAGTTCCTCGACGTGGCTGACCCGGCGGGTGCCGGTGAGTTTGAGGGCCAGTAGCGACAGCACCGAGCTCAGTGCTGGGATGACGCTGGTGCCGGGGTAGCCGGCGGCCTTGACCAGAGCTGGCAGGTCGAGGGCGACCAGGTCCGGGATGGTGAGCAGCAACCCGGCGAGTTTGGTGTCGGTCCGCTCGGGCCACCCGGCGAAGTCCAGCACGCCGGTCCGGGGCTGGGCCTCGCGGGCGGGAATGCCACGTTCAGCATGGGGGCGGGCCCACAACCGGGGGAAGCCTTCCTCGGCCAGGACCTCGGCGACCCCGGTCCGGTTCAGCGGTGTGCCCTCGGTGGCCAGGATCTGCGTGATCTCGTAGGCCGACCTGCCGGCCCGCCGCAGTTCGATGATCCGGGCCCGGGCGGCGTCTTTGGCCGGTGCGCTCTTGGGGCCGGGCTTGGTGTCGGTGAAGAAGTCCTGTCGTCCGGCCCGGAAGTCCCGGGCCATCGACTGCACGCTGGCCGTGGTGTAGCCGAACCGGCCGGCCACCTCTGATGCCGTCAGACCTTCCAGTAGGTAGGCGCGCAGCGCCTCGTATCGACGTTGGTCGCTGGTGTCGGGGGCGGCGAAGAACTCACCGCCTGGCCGCGCCGAGGGTGGGAGTGGTATCGCTGTCTGATCGATGTAATGAATCTCAGCAGCATCCACGAATGCCGTCAACGCGACACGCCACAACACTGGAGGAAGAACTACATCCCTGTCATTTCAAGCCTTTCAGGAGTTGGCGATCCGCTGCCGTGCTTACTTCGGGATGTTGCAGCAAAGGTACTGTGCCTAATCAGACAGCGTGATCTGCCCTAGCTCCTCCGATGCGGAAGGACGCCAAGAGCCCGAATCCCATACAGCACAGGCGAAGTCCTGAACTACATAGCTATCAGCGAGGACAGCGGGCGGTCGAATAGTTCAGCGCGAGAATCGGCGCTAACGATCGCGATCTGACCGTAGGTCGGGAGCAGGTCAGTGCCAGATGCCCACGATCTGGCGGTGGTAGCGCCTGCCGGCGATCTCGCGGACCAGGAAGTCAGCGACCTCGCCCGGAGTGATGGTCTTAAAGCCGCCCGGAAAAGGCCCCGGTTCCTCGCGGTAGCGGGCTGCGGGCGCGCCGTCGCGGATGTAGGGGCAGCCAGCCAGGACATAGTCCAGGTCGCTCGCGTTAACGATCTCGTAGGCGACGGCGTGGTCGGTCGCCGCCTTGATGAAGCGGCGCACCGGGACTAGTGACAGTCGCCCGCGCAGCGTGGTCGTGGCCATGTTCGCCGTACCGCTGACTCCGATGTACCGGCTCAGCCGCAGCTGAGTCATCGCCGCCACGATCGAGCGCACAGAGTCGGTGACCACCGTCGAGGCTTTCAGCGGGTCGGACCCGACCGCCATCACTA
>DATCDE010000259.1 GCA_036510875.1 Actinomycetes bacterium | reverse complement strand
GTGCGGCCCGCCAGCCGCCGGGGACGGCCGATCAAACACACCCAGCCGTGCCGGACCAGCGTCGTCACCCACGACACCCAGGTCCACGTGAACGCCTACTTCAAGCACTCCCGGATCAAGCAGTACCTCAAAGACGGCCGGTCGCTGCGGATCGAGACCGTCGTGAACTGTCCGGGCGACCTCCGGCTGCCACCGCCGGCTGGGCCACCTCGACGAGCTGCAGACTAGAAACCCGTGGTGCTGCAACGGTTCTTGCCCCTCGCCTACACGTTGAATCGGAACTCCACTACGTCGCCGTCGGCCATGACGTACTCCTTGCCCTCGATCCGCACCTTGCCGCGGGCCTTGGCTTCGGCCATCGAGCCTGCGTCCACCAGGTCGTCGAAGGAGACGACCTCGGCCTTGATGAAGCCGCGCTGGAAGTCGGTGTGGATCACGCCGGCCGCTTCGGGAGCGGTCGCGCCCTTGCGAATGGTCCAAGCCCTGGCCTCCTTCGGGCCGGCCGTCAGGTAGGTCCGCAGGCCGAGCGTGTCGAAGCCGACCCGGGCGAGCGACACCAGCCCGGACTCCTTCTGCCCGATGGACTGCAGCAGCTCGAGCGCCTCGTCGTCGGGCAGCTCCTCCAGCTCGGCCTCGATCTTGGCGTCGAGGAAGACCGCCTCGGCCGGGGCGACGAGCGCCCGCAGCTGCGCCTTGAGCTCCTCGTTGCCGAGCTCCTCGTCGTCCAGGTTGAAGACGTAGAGGAACGGCTTGGCCGTGAGCAGCGACAGCTCCTTGAGCGGGGGCAAGTCGAGGCCAGCCGCGAACACCGTGGTGCCGCCGTCGAGGACCTCGTTGGCCCGCTGCGCCGCTGCCAGGACCTCGGCCCGGTCCTTGTGCTGCCGGGCCTCCTTCTCCAGCCGGGGCAGCGCCTTGTCCAGGGTCTGCAGGTCGGCCAGGATCAGCTCGGTATTGATCGTCTCGATGTCGCGCAGCGGGGCGACCTCGCCGTCCACGTGCACGACGTCCGGGTCGGTGAAGACCCGGATCAGCTGGCAGATCGCGTCCGCCTCGCGGATGTGCGCCAGGAACTTGTTGCCCAGCCCCTGCCCCTCCGAGGCCCCACGCACGATCCCGGCGATGTCGACGAACGAGACGGTGGCCGGGACGATCCGCTGTGACCCGAAGATCTCCGCCAGCTTCGCCAGCCGGGGGTCGGGGACGCCGACCACGCCGACGTTCGGCTCGATGGTGGCGAACGGGTAGTTCGCGGCCAGGACGTCGTTCTTGGTCAGCGCGTTGAACAGCGTCGACTTGCCGACGTTGGGCAGTCCGACGATGCCGATCGTGAGGCTCACGGGCCGCGAGTCTAGGCGGCCGGGCGTGCCGTCCCCGAATTTCTCGGACCGGACCTGCACACTCGAGCGCATGGGAACCACCGGAGTGCTGCTGCTGGTCGCGGGTGTGATCGTCGGTGTCTGCGCCGCCGTGCTGATGGGGCGTGGCCGGCTCGCGACCCTCACGGCCGAGCGGGACGCCGCTGCCGCGCGGGCGGCCGGGCTGGCCGGCGAGCGGGACGTCCTGGCGGCCCGGGTGAGCGCAGCCGATGTCGAGGTCGCCCGACTCACGACCACGCTGGAGCACGAGCGGCAGGCCGGCGAGCAGCGGCTGGCCGACCTGCAGCGGGCCCAGGAGGAGCTGAGCCAGCGGTTCAAGGTGCTGACCCAGGAGGCCCTTGACCGCACCACCGTGCGGCTCACCGCGCTGACCGAGGAGAAGCTGCGAACGGCGGAGAAGGACACCGCCGCCCAGCTGGAGCAGCGCAAGCAGGCCGTCGAGAACCTGGTCAAGCCCATCGAGGAGCACCTGAAGAAGGTCGCGACCCAGATCGACCAGAGCGAGCTGCGCCGCACCGAGGCGTTCACCACGCTCGGCGAGCAGCTGCGTACGATGGGTGAGACCGGCTCGCTGCTGCGGCAGGAGACCGAGCAGCTGAAGAACGCGCTGCGGCGCCCGGAGGTGCGCGGCGCGTGGGGTGAGCTGCAGCTCAAGCGGGTCGTGGAGCTGGCCGGCATGCTCGAGCACTGCGACTTCGTCACCCAGGAAACCGTGACCGGGGTGGACGGCCCGCAGCGGCCGGACCTCGTGGTGCGGCTGGCCGGCAAGCGCAACCTGGTGGTCGACTCCAAGGTGTCACTGGGGGCCTACTTCGAGGCGCTCAACGCCACCGACGAGCAGGTCCGCGCCGAGCGGCTGGCCGCGCACGCCCGGCACGTGCGCACCCACGTCGACCAGCTGGCCGCCAAGGCCTACTGGGAGCGGCTGACCCCGACCCCCGAGTTGGTCATCGCGTTCATCCCAGGCGAGGCGATGCTGGCCCAGGCGCTCGAGACCGACACGACGCTGATCGAGTACGCCTCCGGGAAGCGGGTCATGCTGGCCAGCCCGACCACCTTGATCCTTATGCTGCGCACGGCGGCCTACGCGTGGACCGAGTCCCAGTTCGCCGACGACGCCCGCAAGGTGCTCGACGAAGGCCGCGAGCTGTACCGGCGGCTGGGCACCATGGGCGACCACCTGGACAAGCTCGGGCGCACGCTGACCGGCTCGGTCAAGGCCTACAACCAGGCGGTCGGCTCGCTGGAGCGCACGGTGCTGCCTAGCGCCCGGCGGATGGCCGACCTGAAGGTCTCCACCGAGCCGCTGGACGCGCCCGGGCCCGTCGACGAGCCGGTCCGGCCGCTGTCCGCCCCCGAGCTGGTCGCCGCGGCCGAGGAGGGCCGCCCGGTGCGCGCTCTCGTCGTCGGACCGGTCGTGGGAGGGGAGTCGGACGAGATCGAGGACGACCCGCGCTACGGGGTGCTGGGTGCGGCGGACGACGCGGAGCCGGCACGGCACCGCGATGCGTTCGGCGCCTGAGGGGGCTTAGCGTGGCCCCCGTGACCACACCGAGCGACCGCCCGGCGCCCTCGTCCGGGCCCCCGTCGACGCCCGCGTCGACATCACCGTCGAGCCGGGGCCCGCGCAAGGTCGGCAGCCCGGGCCTGACCGTGGCCGGCGTGGTCCTCGTGGTGCTGGTCGGCAGCCTGGTCGGGCTGCTCGTCGATGCGATGACCGGCACCGGGCTGGGCTGGATCTTCGGCCTGTTCTTCGCGGCGGCCAGCGCCTACGGCGCCGCGAGGGTCCGCCGGAGCGACCTGGCCGCCGGGGTGATCGTGCCACCGCTGGTGTTCGCCGTGCTGGTGGGCCTGTACTTCCTGGTCACCGGGTCCGGTGGCCTGAAGACCCAGGTGCTCGACGGCGTGGTGGCCCTGATCGACCAGGGCCCGCAGCTGTGGCTGGGCACCGGCCTGGCCCTGGTGATCGTGCTGGTTCGCTGGCGCGCGGCCCGGGTCAGGCCCGCGCGGTCTTGAGGTCGCGGCGCAGCTCGGGGGGCAGCGCGAACAGCAGGCTCTCCTCGGTGGCCGTGACCGCTTCGACGTCGTCGAAGCCGCGCGCGGCCAGCCAGGCCAGGACGCCGCGCACCAGGATCTCCGGCACCGAGGCGCCACTGGTCAGCCCGACGGTCTGCACGCCGTCCAGCCAGGCCGGGTCGATCTCCTCGGCGTGGTCCACGAGGTGGGCCGTGGTGGCGCCCGCGGCCAGGGCCACCTCGACGAGCCGCACCGAGTTGGACGAGTTCCGCGAACCCACGACGAGCACCAGGTCGGCGTCCGTGGCGATCAGCTTGACCGCCTCCTGCCGGTTCTGGGTGGCGTAGCAGATGTCGTCACTCGGCGGGTCGACGAGCTCGGGGAAGCGCTCCCGGAGCCGGTCCACGGTCTGCATCGTCTCGTCCACCGACAGCGTGGTCTGCGACAGCCAGGCCACCTTCGACGGGTCGGGCACGTCGACCTGGTCGGCCCGGCTCGGGCCGTCGACCGTCACGATGTGCCCGGGCGCCTCGCCGGCGGTCCCCTCGACCTCCTCGTGGCCCTCGTGCCCGATCAGCAGGATCTGGTAGCCCTCGGCCGCGAACCGGCGGGCCTCGTGATGGACCTTGGTCACCAGCGGGCAGGTCGCGTCGATCGTCGTCAGCCCCCGACCGGCCGCCTGCTCGTGCACCGACGGCGCCACCCCGTGCGCCGAGAAGATCACGGTCGCGCCCTCGGGCACCTCGTCGGTCTCCTCGACGAAGACCGCGCCCTTGGCCTCCAGGGTGTGGACTACGTGCCGGTTGTGCACGATCTGCTTGCGCACGTAGACCGGCGCCCCGTACAGCTCGAGCGCCTTCTCCACCGTCACCACCGCGCGGTCGACCCCCGCGCAGTACCCACGGGGGGCGGCGAGCAGGACCTTGCGGCTGGCCTCCGGCATGCCCCCAGGGTACGTGCCTAGGCTGCGGAGATGCCTGTCGAGACGTCCGCCGAGCAGCCGGTGCCGGTGCGCACCGCCGCCCGGCTGATCGGTGAGTGGGTGGCGCGGCTGGGCCGGGTCTGGGTGGAGGGGCAGGTGGCCCAGCTGAGCCGGCGCCCGGGCTCGGGGACCGCCTTCCTGACCCTGCGCGACCCGGTCGCCGACGTGTCGCTGTCCGTCGTGTGCCCCCGTGCCGTGCTCGACGCCTGCGTCCCACCCCTCGTGGAGGGCGCCCGGGTGGTGGTGCACGGCAAGCCGGACTTCTACCTGGCCCGCGGCACCTTGTCGTTGTCCGCGCTGGAGATCCGACCCGTGGGGCTGGGCGAGCTGCTCGCCCGGCTGGAGCGACTGAAGGCCATGCTCGCTGCCGAGGGCCTGTTCGAGACCAGCCGCAAGCGTCCACTGCCGTTCCTCCCCCGCGTCGTCGGCCTGGTCTGCGGCCGCGGCTCGGCGGCCGAGCACGACGTGCTCGAGAACGCGCGGCTGCGCTGGCCAGCAGTGCAGTTCCGGGTCGAGAACGTCGCGGTCCAGGGGGTCTACGCCGTCACCGAGGTGGCCGACGCGCTGGCCCGACTGGACAAGGACCCCGACGTCGACGTCATCGTCGTCACCCGGGGCGGCGGCTCGGTCGAGGACCTGCTGCCGTTCTCGGACGAGGCGCTGGTGCGGGCCGTGGCCGGCTGCCGCACGCCGGTGGTCAGCGCGATCGGACACGAGCAGGACGCGCCACTGCTGGACCTGGTCGCCGACGTGCGAGCCTCGACCCCCACCGACGCCGCCCGTCGGGTGGTGCCCGATGTCCGCGAGGAAACCGCCCGGCTGAGCCAGGCTCGCGAGCGGCTGCACCGGGCGGTCGGGTCCCTGGTCGGCCACGAGCAGCAGCGGCTGGACTTCCTACGCAGCCGGCCGGTGCTGGCCGACCCCGCCGCGGGGATCGTGGCACCGCGCGAGACCGAGGTCCGAGCCCTGGTCGAGCGGTCGCGGCGCAGCCTGCAGCACCGCCTCGACCGAGCCGCCGACGAGCTGGTCCACACGACCGCCCGGGTGCGCGCGCTGTCCCCGGCGGCCACCCTGGAACGCGGGTACGCCGTCGTCCAGCGGGCGGACGGCGCGGTGGTGCGGTCGCCGACCGAGGTGGCTGCGGGTGAATCGCTGCGGGTGCGGCTGGCCGAGGGCGAGCTCGCCGCGACGGTCGACTGAGCCGGCGTCCCCGTAGGCTGACCGCCGTGAGCGACGACGCGCTGGGGTACGAGCAGGCCCGCGACGAGCTGGTCGAGGTGGTCCGGCGGCTCGAGGCCGGGGGCGCGACGCTCGAGGAGTCGCTGGCCCTGTGGGAGCGCGGCGAGCAGCTCGCCGCGATCTGCCAGCAGTGGCTGGACGGGGCCCGCGCCCGGCTGGCCGCCGCCGCAGGGGGCGCAGGGACCGAGTCGGCCAGCGCCGGCTGACTGCGTCGCTCAGCCGCTGGCGCGGCGCGGTCAGCGCGCCGTGAGGGCTGCGGCGAACTCCTCCAGCTCGGTCCAGCCGGCGGTGCCGTGGACGATCACGGCGGCGCCGTCCTGCTGCCGGGTGAGCGCGCGGCGGGCGCCGTCCACCGAGGTCCAGCGGGTCCAGGTGGCGCCGTCCACGACCGACGTCCCTGCCTGCTGCGGACCGTAGAGCTGGTCGACGAGCAGCGCCCGGAGGTCGCCGTTCCACTCCTCCAGTCCGACGTATTGGTTGCTCGGTGAGATGAACCCCAGGTGCCAGTGGGCGACGCCGGCCAGGCCGGTGGTCTGCGGCGGGTCGTAGCTGACGCTCGTGGGGCGCCACTGGGCCGGGAGCCCCTGCGGCGCCAGCGCCGCGTAGGGCGCCGCGCCCCGGACCTGCGCCAGGGTGCCGCTGTAGTCGATCGGGCGCACCGCCTGCCCCGGCGTGCGCAGCGTGATCAGCACGGTGACCGCCACGACGGCGAGCACGACGCCGAGCGAACGGACCATGTCCGCCGTCGTCTCGAACCCGCGCCGCTGGCCTGCCACGGAGCCCATGGTCCCTGACCCGCCGTCCGGATGCCCACCGAGGGTCGGTCCAGCGCCGTGCGGGAGATGGATAGGCTGGGCGCACGCCGCCGCGAAGGAGACCGTGCCGATGAAAAGCGAGTCCCCCGACCGCAACCTCGCCCTCGAGCTGGTCCGGGTCACCGAGGCCGCCGCGATGGCCGCGGGGCGCTGGGTCGGACGCGGCGACAAGAACGGCGCCGACGGCGCTGCGGTCAAGGCCATGCGCCAGCTGATCTCCTCGGTGTCCATGAACGGCGTCGTGGTGATCGGCGAGGGCGAGAAGGACGACGCCCCGATGCTGTTCAACGGCGAGCGCGTCGGCACCGGTGAGGGCCCCGAGGCCGATGTCGCGGTGGACCCGATCGACGGCACCACCCTCACCGCCAAAGGCATGGCCAACGCGATCGCCGTGATGGCCGTCGCCGAGCGCGGCTCGATGTACGACCCGTCCGCGGTGTTCTACATGGAGAAGCTGGCCACCGGGCCCGAGGCCGCCGACTACGTCGACATCACCGCGCCGGCCGCCGTCAACATCAACCGGGTGGCCAAGGCCAAGGGCGGCACCCCCGAGGACGTCACCGTCGTCATCCTTGACCGGCCCCGCCACGAGGAGCTGGCCAAGGAGATCCGCAGCACCGGCGCCCGGATCAAGTTCATCAGCGACGGCGACGTCGCCGGCGCGATCATGGCCGCGCGGGAGGGCACCGGCGTCGACCTGCTGCTCGGCATCGGCGGGACGCCCGAGGGCATCATCGCGGCCTGCGCCATCAAGTGCCTCGGCGGCACGCTGCAGACCCGGCTGTGGCCCAAGGACGACGCCGAGCGGCGCAGAGCGCTGGACGCCGGGCACGACCTGGACCGGGTGCTCACCACGAACGACCTGGTCTCCAGCGACAACGTGTTCTTCGTGGCCACCGGCATCACCGACGGCGAGCTGGTCGGCGGGGTCCGGTACAAAGCCGGCGGGGCGACCACGCACTCGCTGGTCATGCGCTCCAAGAGCGGCACCATCCGCTCGATCCGCAGTGAGCACCGGCTGAGCAAGCTGCGCGAGTACTCCAGCGTCGACTTCGAGCACGCCACCTGAGCCGGCCGTGATCTCGGTCGTCGGCGAGGTCGTCGCTGACCTGGTCGAGCAGGCCGACGGCGGCTTCCTGGCCCATCCCGGCGGCAGTCCGGCGAACGTCTCCCTCGGCGTGGCCCGGCTCGGCCACGACGTCGCCCTGCTCGCCCGGTTCGGGCCCGACGTGTTCGGCCGCCGGGCCCGGGCGCACCTGGCTGCCAGCGGGGTCGGCCTATCCACCGCCGTGGACGCCGTCCAGCCGTCGACGCTGGCCGTCGCGTCGATGGACCACCTCGGCCGGGCCGCCTACGACTTCTGGACCGAGGGCACCGCCGACTGGCAGTGGAGCGACGCCGAGCTCGCGCCCGCGCTGGGCCCGCGGGTAAGGGCGCTGCACACCGGGTCGCTGGCCTCGTGGACGCCGCCCGGGGCGGCCGCCGTCCGGCGGCTGCTGCAGCGGGCCCACGAGGGGGCCGCGACCACGGTCTCGTACGACCCGAACGTTCGGCCGTCGCTGCTGGGGTCACCCGAGACGGCCCGGTCCCTGGTGGAGCCGCTGGTGGCGCTGGCGCATGTCGTCAAGGCCAGCGATGAGGACCTGGCCTGGCTCTACCCGGGGCTCTCGGCCGGGGCGGCCGCGGCTCGCCTGCTGACCCTGGGCCCGGCCCTCGTCGTCGTCACCCTCGGGGCGGACGGTGCCCTGGCCCGCCGCGGCACCGACGAGCTCACCGTGCCCGCGCCGACGGTGCTGGTGGCCGACACGGTCGGGGCCGGGGACACCTTCACCGCCGGGCTGCTGCACGCGCTGGCCGAGCGGGACCGGCTCGGCCCGGACCCACGGGACCGGCTGGCGGCGATGCCGGTCGAGGAGCTCGGCTCGGTGCTGCGGGTCGCTGTGGCCGCGGCGGCGCTCACCTGCAGCCGGCACGGCTGCGACCCGCCCACCTCCGCCGAGCTCAACGCGTACCTGTCAGGGTGAGAACGAGCTATCCGTCGTCCTCACCCTGACAGGTCAGGAGCGACGGACCTCGATCGCGCCGAACAGGGCCAGCCCGGTCAGCCGCAGCACGGGGGCGTCGGCGGGCAGCGCCACCTCGGCGGGCACCTTGGCATCCCCGAACACCGCCATGCACCCGTTGACCACCCGCACTCCGGCCGGCACGGTGATCACGACCGAGCCGAACACCGCGTTGGTGGCGCACAGCACCTCGCGGGTCGCGAACGTCGCCCGGGTCATGTCCAGCTTGGCCTCGCCGAAGACGGCCACCGCGGTCATCCGCTCGGCCACGTTCCACACGCCGGCTCGCTCGGTCGAGGCGAACACCGCCACCACCGAGTCGCTGGGCGCACCCGCCGCCACGGGCACCCCGCTCGGCCGGAACTGCACCTCGCCCGGCACGCGCGGCAGGTCGAGAACCAGCGGCTCCAGCTCGGCGTGGGTACGCGCCCGGTAGGCGGCGTCTAACCGCTCCTGGTACTCCTCGGCGTCCAGCCGGCCCTCGGCGTAGGCCTGGCCCAGCCGTTGCGCCACCCGGTCGCGGTCGACGTCGGCCGCGCGCAGCGGTGGCACGGCGAGAAGCGGCGGCACCGCGGGTGGCCGCGGGGCGTCGGCGTCGTCCATGGGCCCGACCCTACGAGAAACCTGTCAGGGTGACGACGATCTATAGGTCGTCGTCACCCTGATAACTCGAGAGGGAGGGCCCGGCCTACCCTGTCGACATGGCCGAATTCGACTTCTCCGAGCTGCTCCCGCTGGGTCCCGAGAGCACGCCGTACCGGCTGATCACCGCCGACGGGGTGCGCACCGTCGAGGCCGCCGGGCGCCGGTTCCTGCAGGTCGAAACGGACGCGCTGACCCGGCTCACCTACGAGGCCATGCACGACATCGCGCACTACCTGCGCCCGGCCCACCTGGCCCAGCTGCGCTCCATCCTGGACGACCCCGAGGCCTCCCCCAACGACCGGTTCGTCGCCCTGGATCTGCTCAAGAACGCCAACGTGGCCGCCGGTGGGGTGCTGCCGATGTGCCAGGACACCGGCACCGCGATCGTCATGGGCAAGAAGTCCGAGGGGGTGCTCACCGGGGGCGGCGACGAGGAGGCCATCGCCCGCGGCGTGTACGACGCCTATACCCACCTGAACCTGCGCTACTCCCAGCTGGCCCCACTCACCCTGTGGGACGAGCGCAACACCGACTCCAACCTGCCGGCCCAGATCGAGCTGTACGCCGCCGAGGAGCACGGCGAGCCGTCCTACTCGTTCCTGTTCATGGCCAAGGGCGGCGGCTCGGCGAACAAGTCGTTCCTGTTCCAGGAGACCAAGGCCGTACTCAACCCGGACGCCATGACCCGGTTCCTGGACGAGAAGCTGCGCTCGCTGGGCACCGCGGCCTGTCCGCCGTACCACCTGGCCATCGTCATCGGTGGCACCTCGGCCGAGCACGCTCTCAAGACCGCGAAGTACGCGTCGGCGAAGTACCTCGACGCGCTGCCCACCTCCGGCTCGCCCTCCGGCCACGGCTTCCGCGACCTCGAGCTGGAGGCGAGCGTGCTCGAGCTGACCCGCGGTTTCGGTATCGGGGCCCAGTTCGGCGGCAAGTACTTCTGCCACGACGTACGGGTGGTGCGGCTACCCCGCCACGGCGCCTCCTGCCCGGTCGCCATCGCCGTCTCCTGCTCGGCCGACCGCCAGGCCCGAGGCAAGATCACGGCGGACGGCGTCTTCCTGGAGCAGCTGGAGACCGACCCGGCGCACTACCTGCCGGAGGCCACCGACGACGCGCTGTCCGACGACGTCGTCCGGATCGACCTCACCCGGCCGATGCCGGAGATCCGCGCCGAACTATCCCGCTACCCGGTGAAGACCCGGCTGTCGCTGTCCGGCCCGCTGGTCGTGGCCCGCGACATCGCGCACGCCAAGATCAAGGAGCGGTTGGACGCCGGTGAGCCGATGCCCGAGTACCTGCGTGACATGGCGGTGTACTACGCGGGACCGGCCAAGACCCCGGAGGGCTACGCGTCCGGGTCGTTCGGCCCCACGACGGCCGGTCGGATGGACTCCTACGTCGACCAGTTCCAGAAGGCCGGCGGCTCACTGGTCATGCTGGCCAAGGGCAACCGCTCGGCCGCAGTGACCAAGGCCTGCGCCGAGAACGGCGGCTACTACCTTGGCTCGATCGGCGGTCCGGCCGCGCGGCTGGCCCAGGACTGCATCCGCTCGGTTGAGGTGCTCGAGTACGCCGAGCTGGGCATGGAGGCGGTCTGGCGGATCGAGGTCGAGGACTTCCCGGCGTTCGTCGTGGTCGACGACAAGGGCAACGACTTCTTCGCCGACACCACGGGGCCACTGCTGACGATCGGCGCCAAGCCAGCCTGACCCGCCGTCCGGGGGCAGACTGCAGGGATGGCGGAGCCGACACAGCAGCAGGACCGGGTCGAGCACGACACGATGGGCGAGGTCCGGGTCCCGGCCAACGCCCTGTGGGGCGCGCAGACGCAGCGCGCGGTGCAGAACTTCCCGATCTCCGGCGAGCGACTGCCGGCCGCGCTGGTCGCCGCGCTGGCCAGCGTCAAGCAGGCGGCCGCGCGCACCAACGAGCGGCTCGGGGTGCTGCCGGCGGACGTCGCCGCGGTGATCGCCGAGGCCGCCCGCGAGGTGGCCTCCGGCCAGCACTCGGACCAGTTCCCGGTGGACGTGTTCCAGACCGGCTCGGGGACGTCGTCGAACATGAACGTCAACGAGGTGGTGGCCCGGCTGGCCGGCGCCCGGCTGGGCCGTCCGGTGCACCCCAACGACCATGTCAACGCCTCGCAGTCCAGCAACGACGTGTTCCCCACCGCCGTCCACCTGGCTGCGACGGCCGGGGTGCTGCACGATCTGCTGCCGGCGCTGGACCACCTGGCCGTCGTGCTGGCCGAGCGGGCCGAAGCGTTCGCCGACGTCGTCAAGGCCGGCCGGACCCATCTGATGGACGCCGTCCCGGTCACCCTGGGCCAGGAGTTCGCCGGCTACGCCGAGCAGGTGCGCCGCGGCGCGGAGCGGGTGCGCAGCGCGCTGCCCGGCACCGCCGAGGTGCCGCTCGGCGGGACCGCCGTGGGCACCGGGCTGAACACGCCCCCGGGCTGGCGCGCCCAGGTGGTGGCCGAGCTGGCCGCGCTGACCGGGCTGCCGCTGACGGCGGCGGTGGACGGGTTCGAGGCACAGTCCGCCCAGGACGGCCTGGTCGCGCTCTCCGGCCAGCTGCGCACGGTGGCGGTCAGCCTCACCAAGATCTCCAACGACCTGCGCTGGATGGGGTCCGGACCGCGCGCCGGTCTCGGCGAGATCCGGCTGCCCGACCTGCAGCCCGGGTCGTCGATCATGCCGGGCAAGGTCAACCCGGTGGTGCCCGAGGCGGTGCTGCAGGTGTGTGCGCAGGTCGTGGGCAACGACGCCGCGGTGGCCTGGGGCGGTGCCGCCGGCACCTTCGAGCTGAACGTCATGCTGCCGGTCATCGCGCGCAACCTGCTGGAGTCGGTGCGGCTGCTGGCGTCGGCGTCCCGGCTGCTGGCCGACCGGTGCGTGGCCGGCCTCCAGGCCGAGGTCGAGCACAGCCGGTCGCTGGCCGAGTCCAGCACGGCCGTCGCCACGCCGCTCAACCGGTTCCTCGGCTACGAGGAGGCCGCTGCGGTCGCCAAGCGGGCCGTGGCCCAGCGCCGCACCCTCAAGGACGTGGTGCTCGACGGCGGCTACATCGAGCGCGGCCTGCTCACCCGGGAGGAGCTGGACGCCGCGCTCGACGTCGAGGCGATGGCCCGCCCCGATCAGTGAACCGGCTCAGTACCAGTTGTGGTTGGTGAAGAACGACCAGGCGTTGCAGGGGCTGCCGTACCGGCTGCCGATGTAGCTCAGCCCCCAGCTGATCTGGGTCTCGGCGTTGGTCTGCCAGCCCGGCCCCATCTTGGATCCCGGCAGCGCCTGGGGGATTCCGTAGGCACCGGTGCTGGAGTTGTGGGCGGTCACCCGCCAGTTGCTCTCGCTCGTCCACAGGTTGTTGAGGCAGACCCACTGGCTGCCGGTCCACCCCCGCGCCGCGGCCAGCTGCTGGCCCAGGGCGCCCGCACTGCCGCCGTACGACGTCCGGACCAGCGCCCGGCTGGCGGCCGCAGCAGCGGCGGCACGGGCGTCGGCGGCCGCCTTGTCCGCAGCCGCCTTGTCCGCAGCCGCCTTGGCAGCGGCTGCCTTGGCCGCCGCTAACCGCGCGGCGGCGTCCTGGGCGGACTGCACCGATGCGGCCAGCACCCGGACCTGACCCAGCTCGGCCCGGTCCGCGAGCAGTGTTGCGCCCGAGGTGACTGACGCGTGGCCGGGTGGTTCAGCGACGGCCGTGCTGGCGCTGACCGCCATGCCGGCGGCCGCGACCAGTGCCGCGGCCACGCCAACGCCCCGGACCGGGACCCGGTCCAGAGAACCTGCCTTGCGGTGCTTCGGGCGTCGCGATGTCGCGCCGACTCCCCGGATCGAGGTCCGGTCCATCGTGCGTTCCCTCCGGTGCTTCGCGCGCCGCGCAACCGCGGCACACGAGCTTCACCCCTGACTCCGGCCCGCCCGCACAGCGGGGGCCTCGGCCCCGGTCACCGGCAGGAGGGCCGGTGATGTCACCCAGGACGGCGTGCGGCGCTACCTGACGGCGGTGCGCTGAGCGGAAACTCGAGACTCGAAGCATCCGCACGCGGGGTCTGACAGGTTCCAGCTTGGAGGACCGCGGACCGCTCTGGCAACTCGAGGACGGGTGCCAAACGTCACACGGCGTGTTCAGATCGCGCGCCGTGTGCGTCATCTCACCCTCAGTGCACCCCCGGATGGCTACGCAGCGTAGCAGTAGTGTTTCAGAGCGGAAGTTCCTCCAGCATCTCGGTCACCAGCGCCGCGATCGGCGAGCGTTCGCTGCGGGTCAGCGTGATGTGCGCGAACAGCGGGTGGCCCTTGAGCTTCTCGACCACGGCCACCACCCCGTCGTGCCGGCCCACCCGCAGGTTGTCCCGCTGCGCGACGTCATGGGTGAGCACTACCCTCGAGCCCTGACCGATGCGGGACAGCACGGTGAGCAACACGTTGCGCTCCAACGACTGTGCCTCGTCGACGATGACGAAGGCGTCGTGCAGCGACCGGCCCCGGATGTGGGTGAGCGGCAGCACCTCGAGCATGCCGCGGTCGACGATCTCGTCGACGACGGCGGGGGTGGTGAGCGCGCCCAGCGTGTCGAACACCGCCTGCGCCCAAGGGTTCATCTTCTCCGACTCGCTGCCGGGCAGGTAGCCGAGATCCTGGCCACCGACGGCGTACAGCGGCCGGAACACGATGACCTTGCGGTGCTGCCGGCGCTCGAGCACGGCCTCGAGCCCCGCGCACAGGGCAAGCGCGGACTTGCCGGTGCCGGCCCGGCCACCCATCGACACGATGCCGATCTCCGGGTCCAGCAGCAGGTCGAGCGCCACCCGCTGCTCCGCGCTGCGGCCGTGCAGGCCGAACGCCTCCCGGTCGCCGCGGACCAGCCGGACCTGCTTGTCGGCGGTCACCCGGCCCAGGGCGCTGCCACGCTCGGAGATGAGGACCACCCCGGTGTGGCACGGCAGATCGCGGGCCTCGGGGAGGTCCAGCCGGTCGTTGGCGTAGAGCTGGTCGACCATCTCGCCGGCCACCTCGAGCTCGTCCATGCCGGTCCAGCCGGAGTCCACGGCCAGCTCGGCGCGGTACTCCTCGGCGGCCAGCCCCACGGCGGAGGCCTTGACCCGCATCGGCAGGTCCTTGGACACCAGGGTCACGTCGTGGCCCTCGGCCTGCAGGTTTCGGGCCACCGCAAGGATCCGGCTGTCGTCGTCCGCCAGCCGGAGGCCGGCCGGCAGCACGAGCGGGTCGCTGTGGTTGAGCTCCACCCGCAGCGAGCCGCCCTCGTCCCCCAGCGACACCGGCTCGTCCAGCCGGCCGTGACTGACCCGCAGGTCGTCCAGCAGCCGCAGCGCGCTGCGGGCGAAGTAGCCGAGCTCGGGATGCGAGCGCTTGGCCTCCAGCTCGCTGATCACGACGACAGGGAGGACGACCTCGTGCTCGGCGAAGCGCAACGGCGCCAAAGGGTCCGAGAGCAGGACGCTGGTGTCGAGCACGTAGGTACGGCGGCCGGCCGCGGAGCGGCGGCGGGTGGAAGCAGCCACGGTTCGCATCTCCACCACTCGGCGCGCACCTTCGCCGGGCGGTTCAGGTCTCGCACCGGGACCGGGACCGGGCCCGAGGGCCGGGTGCCGGCCCCCTCATCGCGGTGACCGTCGTGTCGACTGCCATGCGGTGTGTGGGCCTCCCGTGCGGGTCGGCCGGACGCCGTCCCGTGGGGGCGACGGTACGGCCAGCCGCGCCGCGGCCGGGGGCGCCACGCCGGGGGGCGCGTCAGCCGGAAGGCGTCCGGTCAGCTGCCGAAGCGGCGCTGGCGCACCGTGTAGGAGCGCAGCGCCCGCAGGAAGTCCACCTTGCGGAAGTCCGGCCAGTAGGCCTCGCAGAAGTAGAACTCCGAGTGTGCGCTCTGCCACATCAGGAAGCCGGACAGCCGCTGCTCCCCCGAGGTGCGGATGACCAGGTCGGGGTCCGGCTGGCCCTTGGTGTACAGGTGCTCGGCGATGTGCCCGGACTCCAGGATCTCGGCCAGCTCCTCGATCGAGGTGCCCCGTCCGGCCTGCTCGGTGAGCAGCGCTCGGACGGCGTCGGCGATCTCCTGCCGGCCGCCGTAGCCGACGGCCACGTTGACCAGCAGTCCCTCGACGTTCGCGGTCCGGGCGGCGGCGTCCTTGAGCACGGCCGAGGTGGCGTCGGGCAGCAGGTCGAGCGCGCCCACCGGGTGCACCCGCCAACGGCCGGCGTCGGCCAACCCACGGACGGTGTCCTCGATGATCGCGAGCAGCGGGGTGAGCTCGGACTCTGGCCGGGACAGGTTGTTGGTGGACAGCAGCCACAGGGTGACCACCTCGACGTGGACCTCCTCGCACCAGCCGAGGAACTCCACGATCTTGTCCCCGCCGGCGCGCCAGCCACCAGCGCTCGTGGTGCCCGCCGTCTTGGCCCAGCGACGGTTGCCGTCCAGGATCACGCCGACGTGGCGCGGCATCCCGTCCGCCGGCAACGACGACGCCAGCCGGCGCTCATAGACGCCGTACACCAGGTCGGACAGGCCCATGGCCGCGCCTCATCTTTCGGTCTACGTCCCGGCCGGAGCCTACCCTCGGGCCGCTTCGCTGCCGATCAGCCGGGCGGCGGTCTTGTGAATCTACCGGCTAGTAAGTTACGGGACCGTAGGTTATCGTGGACGCCGTGAGCACCGAGCCCGGCCCCAGCCGGTCGACCGACCACGGCAGCCTGCCCGAGCGGCTGGAGGAGTCCGTCGAGCAGGGCCTGGGCAACGCATTCGAGCGGGCGGCGGGGCACGTCCCGGAGGCCGTCAAGCCGAAGCTGCGCGGCTGGCTGCATGCGTTCACCATTCCGGTCGCCCTGGTGGGCGGGATCGTGCTCATTGCCTTGTCGGACGGGGCCGCGGAGGTCGTCGCCTCGACGATCTACGCGGTGACCACGGTGCTGCTGTTCACGGTCAGCGCGATCTACCACCGGGGGAACTGGTCGCCGCGAACCAAGGGGCTGCTCAAGCGGTTCGACCACGCCAACATCTTCTTGATCATCGCGGGCACCTACACACCGTTCGCGGTGCTGCTCCTCAACGGCGGCAGCCGTGCGGCGCTGCTGTGGATCGTCTGGGTCGGAGCCGCGTTCGGGGTCGCCTTCCGGGTGCTGTGGCCGCACGCGCCCCGCTGGCTGGTGGTGCCGACGTACGTGGCGCTCGGGTGGGTCGCGGTCGCGTTCCTGCCGCAGATCACCCGGGCTGGAGGCATCGCCGTCCTCACCCTGATCGCCGTCGGCGGGCTGCTCTACACCCTGGGCGCCATGGTCTACGGGACCAAGCGGCCAGACCCCTACCCGGCCTGGTTCGGCTTCCACGAGGTGTTCCACACCCTCGTGGTGGCCGCCTACCTCTGCCAGTACATCGCGGTGTCGCTCGTCGTCTACGGCCGCTGAACCCGCCCCTGGAGGGCGGTCACGACGGGCCGGCCGCGCGGACCCGGGCGACCTCCTCCATCGCCGTGCGGAGGTCGGCCAGCCACGCGTCGGCGTTGCGGCCGACCAGCCGCACGCACCAGGCCAGGGCGTCGGATCGGGAGCGGGCCACCCCGGCGTCCACCAGGGTGTCGAGCACCTGCCGCTCCGGCTGGCGCAGCCGGGTCATGACCGGCACCGACGCGGTGGTGAACAGCTCACGCTGCCCGTCCACGGTCACGCCCCAGGAGACGGTCCGCCCGGCCAGCTGCTGCAGCTCCTGGGCGATCCGCATCCGCTGGTCGCGGGTGCGCTCGCGGAACTCGCGGACCCGGCCGGCCACCGCCGCTGCCCGCTCCGCCGCTGACGCGCCTTCGGCCACGGCCGGCGCGAGCACCGCACCCACCACGAGGATCTCCTCGCGGTCGACCGTGACCTCGGGCGCCCCGTCGAACCAGTCATCGGGCAGCCGGCCGGTCAGCCAGCCGCGGATCGTCTCGTCGTTAGTCATGCAACAATGATTACACCGTTACACGTGCTGTCAAGGGGTCAGCCGCGCAGCACCACGACCGCACAGTCGGCGTGCCGCACCACGTGCTCGCTGGTCGAGCCCAGCAGCAGCCCGGTCACCCCACCGCGACCGCGGGAGCCGACCACGAGCAGCTCGGCCCGCCCGGACGCCGCGACCAGCGCCTCGTCCGCCCGCGCGTAGACCGGGTGCAGCTCCAGGGGCACCCCCGCGTCGGCGCCCACTGCCCTGCGGACGTCGGTCGCCAGCTCCTCGCGCACCGCCTCCTCATAGGCGTCGATGGGCGGCACGATGCCCGACGGCACGTCGGCCGGGCGCGGCGCATGCGTGATCGACCAGGCCCGGACGACGTGCACGCGGCAGCCGCGCAGCCGGGCCTCCTCGACGGCCCACGCCAGCGCACGGTCCGCCGAGGCCGAGCCGTCGTGCCCCACGACGATGCCGTTGGGGACCGCCTCGGCCGCGAGCTCAGGACTGGTCATGCCTCCATTCAAGCGCTGCGCGGGTCAGCGCAGCGCACCAACCGCCCGAGCCAGCACTGCAGGCTCGGTGGTGGGGGCGTCGCAGAAGAAACCGCGACACACGTAGGCAGCCGGCTGACCGTCCACCAGCGGGCGCTGCCGCAGCAGCGGCACCCCGGACGGCTCGGTCGGGTCGCCGACCGCCACCACGAGCCCCGGTGCGGTGCCGCGGGCGGCCGTCCGAAGCAGTGCCGCCGTAGTCGGGTCGCCGGACGGCCCCACGATGGCGACCTCCCGCGGGCCGTCCAGGGCCGCCTCGGCCACCGCGAGGCCCCACCCGGCGAACCGCGGGTATCGCCGGGCCAGGCTGGCGTAGGGCGCCAGGGCCCGCTCGGCGGCCACCCGGTGCTCGCCCGAGCCGGTGTAGGCGGCGTAGCGCAGCAGCGCCCCGGCCGCCGCGGCCTGGCCGGACGGCGTGGCGTTGTCGGTCGGG
This sequence comes from Actinomycetes bacterium, assembly GCA_036510875.1. Taxonomy (NCBI): domain Bacteria; kingdom Bacillati; phylum Actinomycetota; class Actinomycetes; species Actinomycetes bacterium. The sequence goes on along the minus strand of DATCDE010000259.1, from coordinate 9,035 downwards.
TCCTGCGGACGCCGCAGCAGCACCTCGGCGTCGTCCGCGGTGTCGTAGAAGCCGCCGACGCCGTCCGCGAAGTGCGCGAGAACCCCGTCGAGCAGCACCCGGGATAGCCGCAGCCAGGTGTCGTCCCCGGTGGCCGCGAGCAGCGCGAGGAAGCCCTCGGCGACGTCGGCCTGGTCCTCCAGCACGCCGGCGTGCCGCCCGGCCGTGCCGTCCCGGGAGACCCGCACCACCCGGTCGGTGCGCCCATCGGCGCCGAGGTGGACGCTCACGACCAGGTCAGCGGCCGCCTCAGCAGCGGCCACCCACTCGGGCCGGTCGAACGCGGCGCCCGCGTCGGCCAGTGCCGCGATCGCCAGGCCGTTCCAGGCGGCGACCACCTTGTCGTCGCGGGCCGGGGCCACCCGCTGGGCGCGGGCAACGGCCAGCGCCGCCCTGACCCGGGACCACCGCTGCTCGTCATCTGGGTCCTTGGGCAGCTGCAGCACCGAGGCACCGTGCTCGAAGGTCCCGGCCGCGGTGACCTCGAGCAGCTGGGCGGCCCACGCTCCGTCGTCCGGACCGAGGACGGCGACCAGCTGCTGCGGTGTCCACACGAAGTAGCGGCCCTCGACGCCCTCGCTGTCGGCGTCCATGGCCGAGGCGAACCCGCCCTGCTCGGTGCGCAGGTCGCGCAGCAGGAAACCGGCCGTCTCCTCGACCACCCGCGCGGCCAGCGGCGAGCCGGTCGCCCGCCACCAGCCGGTGTACGCACGCAGCAGCAAGGCGTTGTCGTACAACATCTTCTCGAAGTGCGGCACCACCCAGGCCGCATCCGTGGAGTAGCGGGCGAAGCCGCCGCCGAGCTGGTCGTAGAGCCCGCCGCGGGCCATCGCCTCGAAGGTCTCGCCGGCCATGCCGAGCGCCCGTGCGTCGCCCGTGCGCGCATGGTGGCGCACCAGCTGCTCGAGGGTCATGGACGGCGGGAACTTGGGCGCACCGCCGAACCCCGCGCGGGCGTGGTCGAACTGGCCGGCCAGGGCGTGCATGGCGGCGTCGAGGTCGTCGGCGTCCGGCGGGGCGGCCGCCGCGTCGGCGTCGGGGTGCCGGGCTGTGGCCAGCCGCTGGGCGATGCCGGCGGCGGCCTCGAGCACGTCGCCGCGGCGTTCGGCCCAGGTCTGCGCCACCGAGCTGAGCACCTGGCTGAACGACGGCAGGCCGTGCCGCGGCTGGGGTGGGAAGTAGGTGCCCGCGTAGAACGGCTGTGCGTCCGGGGTGAGGAACATGGTCATCGGCCAGCCGCCCCGGCCGGTCATCGACTGGACGGCGTCCATGTACACGGCGTCGACGTCGGGGCGCTCCTCGCGGTCCACCTTGATGGAGACAAAGTGCTCGTTCATGAGCGCTGCGGTGGTCTCGTCCTCGAACGACTCGTGCGCCATGACGTGGCACCAGTGGCAGGCGGCGTAGCCGACCGACAGCAGCACGGGGACACCGCGCCGCCGGGCCTCCTCGAAGGCCTCCGGTCCCCATTCCTGCCAGTCCACCGGGTTGTCCTGGTGCTGCAGCAGGTACGGGCTCGTCGAGCTGGCCAGCCGGTTCGGCACGAGGTGCCCCTCTGGGAGGTTTCGGATGCGGGAGCACTCATCCTGCCCGCCCCGGGTACCGGCCCACACCTCCCGGCACCTCCGCCGGTCAGGCCTCCGCGGGGTTCGCCTCCGACGCTGGTCCGGCGGTCGCGGCAGCGACGGACGGGTCGGGCTCGAGCAGGATGGCGCGCAGCCGGCGCAGCATCGAGCGGAAGGTGGCCCTGGCCGCCTGGTTGAGCAGCAGCCGGTCCAGGCTGGCCCCGACCTCGCCGAACGGCGGCCGGTAGCTGCCGACGAGCGCCAGCTGGGTCTGGTGGCGGTCCACCGAGCTGAGCTCGATGTTGGCGTCCAGCTGCGGGAACAGGCCGCCGGCCGGGCCGGTGGCGACCCAGCGCAGCGGGATGATCGTGGCGTCCGGCCGCTCGTACGGGTCGAGGACCCGGACCTGGACCTGCTTGGTGAGGCCGGCGGTACCGGCACGCATCAGGACCCTCCGGCCGTCGGTGAACGCACCGGCCGAGGCCACCTGCAGGTCGTGGTCGCCGCGCAGGTGGGCGAGCAGCCGTTCCTGCGCGTCGTCCGCAGGCACCGGCACCAGGATCCGCTCTTCGAGAAACACCCTCCGATTAGGCGGTGCGAAACAATCATTCCCCAGGGCCGAAGGTCCCCCTCCCCCCAGCGCGGAGGGTGGGGGTCAGGGGACGAGGATGCCGCGGCCGCGCAGCCGACCGGCGTCCAGGTCGTCCATGGCCTCGTTGACGGCGTCCAACGGATAGGTCTGGGTGTGCATGACCACGCGGCCGTCGGCGTTGAGCGCCATCAGCTCCACCAGGTCGTTGTAGCTGCCGACCAGGTTGCCGACCACGTTGCGCTCAGTGGAGATCACGTCGATGGCCGGGACCTCGATGGTCCCGCCGTACCCGATCACGTAGTGGCTGCCGGCCCGGCGGGTCATGGTCCAGCTGTCCCGCTCGGCGCCCCGCTCGCCCACGAAGTCGAGCACGACCTCGGCCCCGTGGCCGTCGGTCAGCTCGAGCACCCGGTCCACGTGGTGGCCGTCGACCAGCACCCTTTCGTCGGCGCCCCAGTCCCGGGTCAGGGCCAGCGCCTCCTCGTTCGGGTCGAGGACGACGATGCGGGTGGCACTCATGGCCCGCAGGCACTGGATGCCGATGTGCCCCAACCCGCCGGCGCCCATCACCACGCAGGTCGACCCGGGGAACAGCAGCGGCAGCGCCTTCTTCACCGCGTGGTAGGCGGTGAGCCCGGCGTCGGCCAGCGCGGCCACCGCGGCCGGCTCGACACCCGGCGCCAGCTTGACCACCGACCTGGCCGAGGTGCGGATCAGCTCGGCCATGCCGCCGTCGGTGTCGATGCCGGGGAACAGGCTGCGCTCGCAGTGGACGTCGTCCCCGGCCCGGCAGGCCCGGCAGAAGCCGCAGGTGACCAGCGGGTGCAGGATCACGGCGTCCCCCACCTGCAGGTGCTCCACGGCCGAGCCGACCGCGTGCACCCAGCCGGCGTTCTCGTGGCCGAGCGTGTACGGCAGCGGTACGTGGGTCTTCGGCTCCCACTGGCCCTCGACGATGTGCAGGTCGGTGCGGCACAGCCCGGCGCCGCCGATGCGCACGATGACGTCGAACGGCCCCGTGACCGTGGGCTCGGGGACCTCCTCGACGACCGGGCGCAGCTCGTAGCGGTGCAGCCGGACTGCCTTCATGACGCCTCCTCGTCGAGGGGGCGGCCAGCTGGACGGCGCGCCCCGGTGCGGCGAGCCAAGCACGACGTGGCGGGCGGACGCCAGGGCTGTTGGACCTTGTCCGGGCCCGGCGACGGGCGAAGAATCGAGGTCTCCCACTGATGAGAGGGCATCCCATGACCCGTACCCCGGAAGAGATCTTCGCCCACCACGGCCAGTCGCTCGGCGCCGAGGACCTCGAGGAGATCGTCGCCGACTACGCCGAGGACGCGATCCTCGTCGTCCAGAAGAAGGTCTACCGCGGCAAGGACGGCGCCCGACAGGTCTTCATCCAGCTGCTGAGCGACGTCCCTCAGGCCGCCTGGGAGCTCGAGACGGTGTTCGCCGACGACGTGCTGTACCTGGAGTGGAAGGCCACCGGCGGCGGCCGCAAGGTCGATGACGGCATCGACACGTTCATCTTCGCGGACGGCATGATCCGCGTGCAGACCGTCGTCTACCACGTCCAGCCCGCCTGACGACCAGCTCCGCTCCTGGCAAGGGTTAGGTTAGGCATGCCTAATCTGTCCGGTAGGGTGCCTGCGTGACCCTGGACGGCGTTCCCAGCGGGTGCACCGTTCTGCTCGCAGCCCCCGAGGTCCCCCGGCCCGGGCCCGCCGGCTGGCCGAGCTGGGCCTACGGGCCGGCCAGCGGGTCCACGTGCTGCAGCGCAGCGCCGGGGGCGGTCGGCTGCTCGGGATCGGCGCCGACCGGATCGCCGTCGGCCGGGCCACCCTGCGCGCGCTGCCGGTCGTCGACGAACCGGTCGTGGACGACGCCACGGCCGTGGACGGCACCCCGTGAGCGGCCACCGGCCCAAGGCGGCGGTGCCGTCCTGCCACAGCGAGGCCGCCGGCCCCGCCCTGGCCACTGGGGTGCCCATCGTCGCGCTGGCCGGCAGCCCCAACGTCGGCAAGTCCACCCTGTTCAACGCGCTGACCGGCGCCCGCCGCGACGTCGGCAACTGGCCGGGCAGCACGGTCGCGGTCGGCCGCGGCACCTGGGCCGTGCCCGGCCTGGGCAAGGTCGGGCTGGTCGACCTGCCGGGCGCCTAAAGCCTGGACCCGATGTCGCCGGACGAGGAGCTCACCCGGACGCTGCTCGTCGAGCCGCCCGCGGACGAGCGCCCCGACCTCGTCGTCGTGGTGGCCTCGGCCGCCCACCCGTCCCGCGGGCTGTACCTGCTGGCCCAGCTGCGCGAGCAGCCGCAGCGGCCGGTCCTCGCGTTCACCATGTCCCGACATCGGCGAGCGCCGCGGCATCCGCAGCGACGCCGACCGGCTGGCCGCGGCCGTCGGCGCCCCGGTAGTCGCGCTAGACCCCCGCCGCCGCGACGTCCACCTGCTCGCTACCGCCGTCCACGACGCCGTCGAGGCACCCGCGCCCGAGCCGCTCTCCAAGGCCCCCCGCGACGAGGACGACCCGACCGGCCTGGCCGAGGCGGACACCCGGTTCGGCTGGATCGCCGCGGCCGTCGCGGCCGCCACCGAGCAGGACGACGCGGCGCGCGTCACCTGGTCGGACCGCATCGACCGGGTGGTCACCTCGCCGGTGATCGGCCCGGTGGTCTTCCTCGCGGTCATGTGGCTGGTTTTCCTGGTGGCGACCAGCGTCGCAGCGCCGATCCAGGGCGCCCTCGACTCGCTCGTCTCGGGCCCACTGTCGGCAGGGTTCCGCGCGCTGTTCTCGGCGGTCGGCCTCGGCGGCTCGTGGGTGGAGGGGCTGCTCGTCTACGGCCTGGTCGCCGGCATCGGCATGCTGCTGACGTTCGTACCGCTGATCGCGCTGATGCTGGCGCTGCTGGCGCTGCTCGAGGACTCCGGGTACATGGCGCTGCCGGACGCGCGGCACCGGCCGCTCACGGCGCTGCTCGTGCCGTTCACCTCGTGCAGCGCTCGGCTGACGGTGTACGTGCTGGTGGTGGCCACGCTGGCCGCGCAGAAGAGGGAGATCGGGCTTCGCTGGACGGTGTTCGGCGTGGCCATGCAGCTGACGCTGGCCTGGTCGCTCGCGGTGGCCGTGTTCCAGGTGGGCAGGGTGCTGTCATGAGCGGGTCGCCGCTGCGGGCGGTGCTCGACGCGTTCAGCGGCGGGGCCTCGACCCTGGACGACGTCGCCACGATGACCGGGCTGCCCCGGGACGTCGTGGACGCCGCGGTCGAGCACCTGGTGCGGGTCGGTCGGCTCTCGGCGTCCACGCTGACCATGGGCTGCCCGAGCGGCGGTGGCGGGTCGTGCGCGTCGGGGGCGTCCGGTGCCCCGAGTGCGGCGCGGCGGCCCGGTCCTGGTGGCCCTGTCGCTGCACCGCCGTCCCACCCGCCCCCCGGCGGGCCGATAGCGTGGGGGACCGTGATCACCGCGCTTCCCCGGGTCTCCGCCACGCGGTACGTGCTGCCGCTGCGTGAGGGCGGCTCGCTGCCCGGCCTGCTGGAGGCCGACGACCTGGGCACCTACGTGGTGAAGTTCCGTGGGGCCGGGCAGGGCCCCAAGGCCCTCGCCGCCGAGATCATCGTGGGCGAGCTGGGCCGTGCGCTGGGGCTGCCGGTGCCCGAGCTCGTGCTGGTCGACCTCGACCCCGCGCTGGCTCCGGCCGAGCCCGACCAGGAGGTGCAGGACCTGCTGCGGTCCAGCGCCGGGCTAAACCTGGGCATGGACTACCTGCCCGGCTCGCTCGGCTTCGACCCCGTCGTGGACGACGTCGAGCCGGTCCTGGCCGCCCAGGTCGTGTGGTTCGACGCCCTGGTCCTCAACGTGGACCGCTCCTGGCGCAACCCGAACCTGCTGCGCTGGCACGGGCGGATGTGGCTGATCGACCACGGCGCGGCGCTGTACTTCCACCACAGCTGGCCCACCGCCGTGGACGCCGGCCAGCGCGCCTACCGCGGCGCCGCCGACCACGTGCTGCTCGGGACGGCCGGGCCGCTGGAGGCGGCGCACGCGGCCCTGGCCCCCCGGGTCACCCGCGCCCTGCTCGAGCAGGTGCTGGCGATGGTGCCGGACCCGTGGCTGGAGGCCGACGGCTTCGACGACGCGGCCGCCGTGCGGCGGGCCTACGCCGATGTTCTGCTCGCCCGCGCCCAGCAGCCGCAGTCCTGGCTGCCCGAGGTGGAGGTGGCCCGTGCGGCAGCCGTATGAGTGGGCCGCGCTGCGCGTCGTCCCCCGGGTCGAGCGCGGGGAGTTCCTCAACGTCGGGGTGGTCGTCTACAGCCGGCCGCTGGAGTTCCTCGGCGCCGCCGTCCACTTCGACGAGCAGCGCGCTCTGGCGCTCGACCCCGATCTCGACGTCGCCGCCGTCCGCGGGCACCTGGAGTCGCTGCGCGCGCTGTGCGCCGGGGACCCGCAGGCCGGGGCGAACGCCGCCCGCCCGGCCGGTGAGCGGTTCCGGTGGCTCACCGCGCCGCGCAGCACGGTCGTGCAGCCGTCACCGGTGCACACCGGGGTCACCGACGACCCGGCCGAGGAGCTCAGCCGGCTGATGGCCAGGATGGTGCTGCCGCCGTCATGAGGCGGGCGGCGCCGGGGGGTCGCTGGGCGTCGGGACCGGCTCGTCGAAGGACGGCGGGATGCGGCGCAGCTGCTTGTTCATCGACCGGATGAGGAGCACCAGGGCGACGCCGAGCGCGATCACCAGACCGAACCCGAGCCACCCCGGAGCGGGCAGCGTGCCGTCGGTGAAGTCCGTCGTGAGCGGCCACAGGGCCAGCTGGATCATCGAGGGCTCCCTACCGAGTCCCGGATCCCGGCGAACAGGTCGTCCTCCGGCACCGGACCGTCGACCAGGCTACGCGCGAGCTGGTAGTCCTCGGTCGGCCAGGCGGCCTGCTGCAGGTGTTGCGGCACCCCGAACCAGCGTCCCGCCGGGTCGACCTGGGTGGCGTGCGCCCGCAGCGCGTCGTCGCGCACGTCGAAGTAGCCGGCGCAGTGCACCCTCGTGGTCACCCGGCCCTGGTCGCCTGGCTTGTCCTTCCAGCTGGCCAGCCAGTCGGCGTACGGCGACTCCAGCCCGGCGTCCAGCGCTGCCTCGTGCAGCGCGACCAGCCGCTCCTTGTGGAAGTTCACGTGGTAGTAGAGCTTGAGCGGCTGCCACGGCTCGCCGGTGCCCGGGTACCGGTCGGCGTCGCCGGCCGCCTCGAACGCCTCCACCGAGACCTCGTGGGTCTTGATGTGGTCCGGGTGCGGATATCCGCCGTTCTCGTCATAGGTCACTATGACGTGCGGCCGGAACTCGCGCACCAGCCGGACCAGCGGCTCGGCCGCCTCGGCCGGCGGCACCAGGGCGAAGCAGCCGTCAGGAAGCGGCGGCAGCGGGTCGCCCTCGGGCAGCCCGGAGTCGACAAAGCCCAGCCAGGCGTGCCGCACGCCGAGAATCCGCTGCGCCAGGGCCATCTCCCGGCGCCGGACGGCGGGCAGGTCGGCAACCACGGCCGCGTCATCGGCCAGTGCCGGGTTGAGGACGTCGCCGCGTTCGCCGCCGGTGCAGGTGGCGACCAGGACCTCGACGCCCTCGCGGACGTAGCGGGCCATGGTGGCCGCGCCCTTGCTCGACTCGTCGTCGGGGTGGGCGTGCACAGCAAGGAGCCGCAGCGGCTCGGCAGGGGTGGACATCGCCGTCCAGGGTAGCCCGAGCGTGGGGGAGACTGGAGCGGTGAGCGACCCCCAGCTGCTGGCGCACCGGTACGGACGGCGGGCCGGGCTGTCCCGCGGCGCCCGGGTGGCGCTCGTCCTGGTCGGGCTGGCGCTGCTGGTCGCCGGCGTCGCCGTGGTCTTCTCCTGGACCCAGGCCGCCCAGCCGGGGGCCAGCGCCACCCTGCTGTCCTACCGGGTGGTCTCCGCGGCGCAGGTCGACGTCCGCTTCACCGTGGCCAAGGACGCCGCCTCGACAGCGGTGTGCCGGGTCGTGGCCAAGAACCGCTACACCGACGTGGTCGGCAGCCTGGACGTGACCATCCCGGCCGGACGGGCGCAGACCGAGACCTCGGTGAGCCTGGTGACGACGGAGCGGGCGATCGTCGCCCTGGTCGACTCCTGCCGGCTGACGAACTGACGCTCCCCCGCATCTGTCGGTATCCTGGAGTTTTCCCCTGCACGAAACCGCGAGGAGTGCTGCCGTGACGACCTGGCTGACCCAGGATGCCTACGACCGGCTCAAGAGCGAGTATGAGCAGCTCGCCGGCGAGGGCCGTACCTCCATCTCCAAGAAGATCGAGGCAGCACGCGAGGAGGGTGACCTCAAGGAGAACGGCGGCTACCACGCCGCCAAGGAGGAGCAGGGCAAGATGGAGGCCCGCATCAAGCAGCTGCGGCACCTCCTGGAGACCGCCCAGGTCGGCGAGGCGCCGGCCGCAGACGGCACCGTCAAGGCCGGCATGGTCGTCAGCGTCGAGTTCGTCGGCGGCGCTCTGGACGGCGAGAAGGAGCAGTTCCTGCTCGGCTCCCGCGAGCAGGCCGGGGACGTCGACATCGAGGTCTACTCCGCGCAGTCCCCCTTGGGCGGCGCCGTGCTCGACGGGACCGTCGGCTCGGAGGCGGACTACTCGCTGCCCAACGGCAAGCAGATGCGGGTGCGCATCCTCGACGCCCAGCCGTTCGGCGGCTGACCACCTGCCGCACGTTGGAGATCCGCACGCAGCCGCGGGCACTGCCTGAGAAGGTCGAACCCTGCTGGGTCAGCTGCGGCTGTAGCGGCGGTACTTGCGGACGCCGAGCGGGGCGAACACCGCGACCAGCACGACG
>DATCDE010000258.1 GCA_036510875.1 Actinomycetes bacterium | reverse complement strand
GACCGGACTGGTGACGCTGGCCCCCGGCGTGTACCACATGAACGAGATCCAGGCCACGTTGATGTCCAGCTGCATGGCCCGCACCGCACCGGCACGCAGCAGCAGAGCGGCCAGGCTGTGCACCGACAGCGCGTCGCCGGCCACGAAGACCAGGTCACCGGACTTGGTCACCCCGATTCCGGACCGCCACACGTAGTAGGCGCCCTTGATCGTCGCGCCCCAGTTGGACTGCACGTTGCTGTCCAGGTTCGGCGCCAGCTGGCCGTTGTCGACCAGCAGCTTGAGGTTCTGCCGCACCGAGACCACGTCCGGGGTCATCGACACCGTCGAGCCCCACGCGCCGATGTCGGTGTGCCCGTCCTTGTAGACCACCAGCGACGCGGCCCCCGCGGTCAGCGCGCCCACGGTGTGCCCGTCCGCGTAGTAGGCGCCGCGCGCGTCCTTGATCTTGAACCCGCTGTTGAAGGTGGCGACCAGGCCGGCCCGGGCCGACGTCGGCACCGTGTCCGGCTGGGAGAACAGGCTCAGGTGCCCCGGGTCCTCGAACCCGGGGTGCTGCACCAGCCGCAGCGCCTTCCCGCTCATCCACACCACCCCGGCCAGATACGACGTGTGGCTGGAGTCCGGGCGCAGGTAGGCCACCTGCACCGCCGGCTGACCCTTCACCGTCACCACCGGGCGGAACACCCCCTCACCGGCCAGCCCCGGAGAGGCCAACGGCGCCAGCGGCGCATGCAGGGCGATCTGCCGCTTCGTTGTCATCGCCGCCTGGATGGTCGCCGCCGCCTGCCCCAGACCGGCCGCGGCCAGCGCCTGGGCGTTCGGCGCCCCGCCCGTCTTCGGCGGGCTCAGCTGGTACTGCAGGTTCTCGCCCGCGGTGACCAGCGCGCCCATCCCGTGGTCACGACCCCACTCGGCCACCCGAGCCGCCATGCTGTCGGTCCCCGGCGCGGTCACCGCCCGGCCGAGGGACCAGCCCACCGGCAGCAGCAGGACCAGGACGACCACCACCACGGTGCGCAGCAGGCGAAGAACTCGACGGCGCTTGGCTGGCGACGCGGCCACAGACATTTCCCTTCGGTTCGCTTCCGGTCCGGCGGGCAGCTGCCCAGCCGTCGGCGCCGCTGAGTGAAGCCCCGCCGCATGAAGGATCCATGAGGACACGCCGGAGCCCGGAGCAGCGGGCTCGGGTCAGCCGATGGCTATCCGGGGGTGGGCGCCCGGGTTGAGCCAGCGCAGGATCGTCACCAGGGTGGTCCTGGGCACCGCGACGCAGCCGGCCGTCGGGTAGCCGTCCGAGACATGCAAGAAGATGCCCGCGCCCCGGTACAGCACCGCCGGGTGCATGTTGTAGTCGATCACCACCGCGTAGTCGTACTGCCCGATGTGCCGGATCAGGTGCTCGCTGCCGTTGACGGCGGACTCCGGCAGCGCGGTGTCGAAGCCGCCGGCCGAGGCCTGGCGCAGGCTGTTGTACCAGCGGCTGTTGTTGTCCTCGACCCACCAGTCGTCCGGCCCCACCCGGTGGTAGGGCAACCGGGCCCCGGGGTTGGCCAGGATCCCGAACGCCTGGGTCAGGGTGTAGGTCCCGGTCGGCGTGGTGTTCGTCCCCTGACGGCGGGTGGCGCCGCTGGTGACCCCGTTGGCGCCGATCCTGGCCGCGGTCGTGCTCAGCACCCGGTGCCAGCCGGAGGCGTCGCGCTGCCAGGCCACCACCGTGGCCCAGGACCCGGACGCCCGGACCGTGACGACCTGGGTCGCGTTGCCCACGACGACCGGCACTGGGAACGGCAGCCGCACGGGCGCCGGGCCGGCCGGCGCCGTCCGCTGGGCCGGGGCGGCGGCTGAGGGGGTCGGGGCGGCTCCGGCCTTCGTCGGTGTCGGAGTCGGTGTCCGAGTTGGAGTCGGTGTCCGAGTTGGAGTCGGCGCGGCGGCGCCAGCGGGGGAGCCCGGCGGAGTGCTGGCCACCGGCGGCGCGGCCGGCGCGCTCGCCGCGCAGGAGGCGAGCAGCACGCTCACGGCCGCAGCGGCCGCAGCCCTCCCCGCCTGGCGGTCGGCCCGGCCGGTCCGCGCCGTCACGACAGCGGCCTCGACGGGTAGCCGGTGTCGAAGTGCTGGTAGTCGATGGTGGCGTTGTCCTGCCAGATCCAGCCCTCCCGCGTGAACGCCGACCAGGCCACGCCGCCCTTGGTGATGACGCCGGCACCGGTGCGGTTCGTCCCGTAGCGGGAGTCCGGCTGGAAGCACTGGCAGCGGCTGTCGATCCAGGGGTTCTCGTACGGGTTGACGTCGACGGCTCGGCCGTTGGCGTGCGGCGAGGCGGTCGCCGGCGCGTTGGCCTGGGCGGCGCGCCGGCAGTTGTACGCGGAGGTGTTGTCGGCGGCCATGCTCGCGTTGTCGTCGCCGCCGTACACCTCGATCGGCTGCATCCGCCGGATCGGGAAGCCCCCGTCGAACAGCTCGGTGAAGATCCTGGCCACGCTGGCGGCGACGTCGGCGTTAACGACCAGGACGCCGCGATGGACCGCCGTGTCGAAGCCGTGGAAGTTCACCTCGACCCGGCGCAGGTCCGCGCGGGTCACCGGGCAGCCGGTGTGCCACGCGCCGACGGCCACGATCCTGGCCCACTGGGCCGCGGGCACGGCCGCGATGACGGCGCCCGCCGTCGGGGCTGGGGTCGGCGAGCCGGTCGCAGCCGGGCTCGTGGTCGGGGACGGCGGCACCGCGGTGGGAGACGGCAAGGCGGAAGCGACCTGGCTGGCCGACCCGGTGGGGGACGGCGCGGTGGAAGACGACGCAGCGCCGGGCGTCGACGGCGCGGCGCAACCGGCAACGAGCAGGGGCGCGGACACGGCGAGCAGGATCCCCCGCCGGCTGCCGGTCGAATCAGCTGCAGGTCGAGCCATACCTGCTCCACACGGCGGTGCACCGCAGCGCCGCCCCCGTCGGGGCGGCGGCGACCAGCTCACGGACCGCCTCGACGACCGCGCCCGGGTTGTCCTGCTGCAGCACGTGGCCCGAGTGCGCGATGACCTGGATGGAGTCGGTCGACAGCGTGAGGTCGTCGTGCTGCTGGCGCCGCCAGAGGTCGATCATCGACTGCGGCTGGCCGTAGGTCGGCCCGCCGAGGTGGTCCTCCTCCGGGTTGGACGCGCTGAGCACGAGCAGCGGCAGCCGGCCCATGGGCGGGCCCCCGCCGGTGGCGGCCGAGCTGACCACCATGTCGATCTGGTGACCGGCCTCGGGCCAGTACCGGCCGGTAGTGGGGTCGCCGGGGGTCACGCTTTCCGCGAGCAGCACCCTGCGCACCAAGCCCGGGTAGGTGTGCACGAAGGCCCGGGCGATCAGCCCGCCGAAGGAGTGCCCCAGGACGACGTAGGGGCCCTTCTCCCCAGCGGCGGCGAGCAGGGCGGCCAGCTCGCGGGCGTAGAGGCCGGCGTCCACCACCTGCCTGGCGTTCGGGCGGGCCGGGCTGTGCCCGAGCCCCGGCCGGTCGTAGACGCAGGTCCGGGTCACCCGCTGCAGGGACGGGAGCACCCCGGACCAGGCCGCCGCGCTGGTGCCCAGGCCGGGGATGACCACGAGGGTGACCGCACCGCTGCCCTGGCAGTGCAGCCACTGCCGCACCCCGGCGGCCGGGTAGATGCCGCTGACGGTGCCGCTCGCTGTGCCGGGGGTCGGGCTCGACGTGGGCTTGGCCGTGGCTGTCGCCATGGGCTTGGCCGTGGGCCTGTTCGTCGGGGGGGCAGTAGCCGCCGCTGAGCGGCGGGGCGTCGCGGTCACCGACGGCGTGCGCACGGCCGCGCTGGACGGCGCAGGTGTCGTCGGTGCGGTCGTCGCGGCCGGGCGGCCGGCCGCGGCCGCTCGGGTTGAGCCCATGGCGGCGCAGCCCTGGGCCAGCACGCTCAAGGCCACGAGTCCCGCAGCCGCCAGCAGGTGGCCGGACGGTTTCACCTGGCCAGCGTACGAGAGCCTCAGCTCGGCAGCGCTCGTCCTGCGCACCCCGGAGACCCTCGTACGCTCGACGAGGAGCCACTCCAGGGTGGCGAGAGGAGAGTCGCGACCACCGATCAGAGCATCGCGGGGCTGCGCAGGTACAACCTGGTGGCCGCTGCGCTGCACGCCGTCCAGGCCGCCATCGTCCTCGCGCTGGCCAACGGGTTCAGCCTGCCGGTGACCGCTCACGACCTGGCCGGGCCGCCCGGGACGCTGCCCAGTGACGCCGTCACGCTGCTGGACACCCCCGTGGGCCTGGCCGTGGCCGGCTTCCTGGCGCTGTCCGCTGTGGCGCACCTGGTGCTCGCGTCCCCGCAGTTCTTCGACCGCTACCGCACGGGTCTGCTGAAGCACCGCAACTACTTCGGCTGGGTGGAGTACTCGCTCTCCAGCTCGCTGATGATCGTGGTCATCGCGCAGCTCGTGGGCATCTCCGACGTGGCCGCGCTGATCGCCCTGTTCGGCGTCAACGTCTCGGCGATCCGGTTCGGCTGGCTGGCTGGCTGGCTGAAGGAGAAGTACCAGGAGCCGGGCGACGGCGGCTGGCTGCCGTTCATCTTCGGCTGCGTCGCCGCCGTCGTCCCGTGGCTGGCCGTGGTGGTCTACACGATCGCCCCGGGGTCGACGAGCGGGGCCGAGCCGCCAGCCTTCGTCTACGCGATCATCGTGTCGCTGTTCCGGTTCTTCAACGTGTTCGCGGTGAACCAGTGGCTGCAGTACAAGCAGGTCGGCCGCTGGCGGGACTACCTCGTGGGTGAGCGCGCGGACGTCACCCTCAGCCTGGTGGCCAAGTCAGCACTGGCCTGGCAGATCTTCGCCGGGGCGCTCGCCGCGTAGCCGGACGCCGCCACGCGCGTCAGCCCGCCGGGATGCGGCGGGAGTCAGTGCAGCCGGACGCGTGGGTCGAGGAGGGCGTAGCCGACGCCAGCCGCCCGGTGCCGCCGGCCCGGGAGATGGACGCGAACCGCACCAGCCGGCCCGCTGACGGCCGAGACCTGGCGAACCGCTGCGTCGTAGCGTCGGAACTGGTCCGCCGGGTCGGTGCCGCGGCCTAGCACGTCGTTGGGCCCGGCGTGAAAGGTCGTGCTGTCCGGCTGGCCCTAGCCCTCGTCGGTCGCGACCGCCGCCGTGCTCACCGACTCGACCGCCTCCAGGTCCGCCTCGGGGCGGCTGCGGGGTCGGCACAGTCGTGACCCGGTGATGCGGTGGGCCCCGTACGCTACGCCGACGACGATCAGGATGTCGCCGACGCTGAACACGTTGGCGAACGGCAGCGGCGCCGGCCAGGCGAACACGTCGCCCAGGACGGCGAGCCTCGGATGCGCAACGACTCCGGAGTTGAGGAAGAGGGCCGGGTCCTTGTCGATGTGCGCCGCGGCGAGGGCCGAAGCGCGAGCCGGGAGGGTGCCGCCGTTGACGGCGATGGTCAGGCCGTTCGACACCGTCCCCGCCGCGACCAGCAGGAGTCCTGGAATCGCCCGGTTGAGCCAGATGAACACCGCCGCCATCACGTAGGTAGCCACGTGGATGGTCGTCAGCAGGGGCCGGGGCCAGGCCTCGACCACCTGGAGGATGACCAGCTGCAGTCCGAGCGCCAGCGCCGGCAGCCAGCTGGCGCGCAGCCGAACCTGCAGCAGTCGGGACGGCCGACCCCCGAGGACGACGGCAGTGAGAGCGGCCAGCACCGCGGCGACGAGGACCAGCACGGCGGCTCCTAGGCGCTCTCGTAGGCCGGGGGGGTCAGCAGCGGTGACCGCGCCCCGCTCTGGACCGTCAGCTTCGACCTGGACCGCAGCCACGTCCCGAGCTCGTCCGCGGTCACCGGGCGGCTCACGTAGTGGCCCTGCGCCAGGTCGCACCCGAGCACCCGCAGCCTCCTTAGCGTGGCCTCGTCCTCGACCCCCTCCGCCACGACCTGAAGCCCGAGATTGTGGGCAAGGTCTATCGTCGAGCGCACGATGATCTCGTCGTTCTCGTCGACCGCGAAGTTGGTGATGAACGACTTGTCGATCTTCAGCTCGTCAATGGACAGCACCTTCAGGTACGTCAGTGCCGTGTTGCCCGTTCCGTAGTCGTCCACGGCCACCCGGACGCCGACCTCGCGCAGTCGCTGCAGCACCTCGTTGGCGACCAACGGGTCGGCCATCACCCCGTGCTCGGTGACCTCCAGGGTCAGTCGTGCCGGGGGCAGCCCCGCCCGGTCCAGCATCCCCGCGACGACACCCGTTAGTGCCGAGTCCGCCAGGTCGCGCACCGAGACGTTGACCGACACGTCGAGGACGAGACCAGCCTGGCTCCAGGATTCGACCTGCTCCACGGCGCTGCGAAGCACGAACTGGGTGATCATTCCCACCATGCCGGTGTTCTCGGCGAGGGTGATGAACTCGTCCGGGAGGATGAGCCCCCGGGTCGGGTGCGCCCACCGCACCAGCGCCTCGACGCTGGTGACCGCGCCCGAGCGCAGATCCAGCTTGGGTTGGAACACGAGGAACATCTCGTGCGACTCGACCGCGGATCGAAGGTCGGAGAGCAGTTCGAGCCGACGCGGCGTGTGGGTGTCCTTCTCGGGTCGGTAGATGCGGACCCGAGACCGGTCCCGCTTCGCGTCGTACATGGCGACGTCGGCGCGCTTCATGATCGTGAAGACGTCCGTGCCGTGCGCGGGCGCCAGCGCGATGCCGGCGCTGGCCTGGATGCTCAACCGGATGTGGCCCAGGTGGATGGCGCTGGTCAGCCCGAGCAGCATCTGCGCCGCGACCTCCTCGGCCTGTTCCGACGACCCCAGGTCGTAGACGAGGACGGCGAACTCGTCCCCTCCCAGGCGGGCGACCGTGGCCTGGTCGGGCAGGCTGCGCTGCAGGCGGCCCGCGGCCTCGACCAGCAGCTCGTCCCCCACCTGGTGGCCCAGCGTGTCGTTGATCTCCTTGAAGTGGTCAAGGTCGATGATCATCACCGCGACGAGGCGCCCGGTGCGCTCAGACTCGGTCAGCGCTCGCTCGACGCGGTCCCGGAAGAGCTGCCGGTTCGCCAGCCGGGTCAGCGGATCACGCAACGACTCGCGCTCGTGCTTGACGGCGAGCCGGGCGCTTCGGTGCACGGCGAGCAGCGGCATGGCGAGCAGCCCGAGCAGCAACGGTGACGCCTGGACGGCTACCAGGCCCACCGGAGCCAGCGCGATGAGCACGCCGGAGGTCGTCGCCTGGAAGCGGAAGTCGTCGCGGAGGATGTCCCGGACCGGATGGTTCGACGCGAGGGCCACCACCGCGGAGATCAACCAGAGGTTCACGGCGAAGAACGCGGCACCGGCGATGAGCGCAGCACCAAGGTCGTGGGTGTCGAACGGTCGGTAGGGGCCGATGAACGGGTCGCCGGAGAGCAGCGCGAAGACGCCCCGGGCCGCCACGAGCGTCAGCACGTATTGGCTGAAGTTGAAGACGATCTTGAGTGGACTGCGGCGCGCGCGGATGTCGTCGAACAGCACGGCAGCACACTGGACGGCCAGAGCGAACCCCAGCGGGCCGCTGATCAGCAGCATCAGCGCCGAGGTCGTCGAGATGGTGATCTGGTCAGTGCTGTCATCGCCCCGGGAGATGGGGATAGGCCGGAGCTCGCCGAGGATGAGGGTGACGGCCAGGACACCGAGGAGGACGCGCTGCCCCTGCCAGCCCGACCACGGCGGCTGGCGGAGCCAGACGGAGGCCACGGCGAACGCACCGGCGGCCGCAACGAGCAGCACGAACCAGATGAGCGAGCGCGCGCCGGGGCGGGCTGCCGGTGTCCCGGCGGCCCGCCCCGAAGCGTCGATCACGTCCACTTACGTCCGGCGGTGGCGACGGCCAGGAACGTGCAGCACGTCCCGTCGGAGTCCACGACCTGCGACCCGGCGCTCTCCTGGATGCAGATCATCGTCACCACCACTTATTCGCGGCGCCAACGATCGAGACCAGCGCTGCGATGGTCGCCGCCACGCCCGCGGCGCGGACGACGAGCTCCTTCGTGATGTTGTCCTTCATAAACCCCCCCATGGGCTGGCGAGACGTCCCGAGGCGGGCTGCAGCCCGACCAGCACGCCTCCTTGGTGTCATCGGCGGATCATGGAACTGCCACCGCCGCCATCCGGGTGAACCACTCGGGTCAGTCACGCTCACCCAGCAGGTTCCCGGGCAGCACGAACCAATGCAGAGCCGACCACCGCGAACAGATGCGTACCGATGCGCCTGCTGCCTGAGGGCTCACCGGTGGGACTCCTGACACGGCATTTCGTGACGCCGGTTCACCGCAGAGCACGGACCCCCCTTTCCCCGAGTCGGGCCTGCCAGGACGGCGGGTTCGTCGCGGTCGACCCCGCGTCCTCTGTCGTGCCGGTGAGCCTGTGGTGGTGGAGGTTTTCGACGGGAACCGTGGATCGGTGCCTTTGAGCCCGAGCGTCAGACTCCTGTGTTCTCCCTGCCCTCCTCGCGGCGGACATCGAGTGATCCGCAGACGGGAAGCAGGTGACAGCGATGGAAGTCGTCCCGTTCACGGTGCCGGGCTCGACTCTCCAAGCAGGACGCCAAGGTCTGTGTCTGGGTCGCCGGAAGACCGTCGAGACGGAAAGCCGTCGGACTACCTGCTGGAGGACGCCGGGTTCGCGGTGCCTCGGCGCCCGCTACCGCCGGATCGCATCCCGACGTGGCCCCAGGAGAGCCAACGTCTCGATTCAGCACACGATGCGCACCATCATCTGGCACATGGGCCGCGACGGCCCCTCTACGACGATCCCCTCGGCGATTTCTGCACCAGGCCACACCCCGAACGAGCCAAGCGGCTGCCGCGAGGGAATCTTCGCGTCAGATGCCATGACTATCTGTTGGTGCGCGAGGGGGGAGTTGAACCCCCACGTCCTTTCGGACACACGGACCTGAACCGTGCGCGTCTGCCTATTCCGCCACTCGCGCGTGAGCCGCACGAGGCTATCACGCAGCCCGCTGCGGGCCGACCGCCGTCCGCCTCCACGGATACGATCGACAAGGCTCAGCCGCGACCCACCCGGGAACGCGGCCACGAGGAGGTACGCATGGGCGTCCTGGACCGGTTCGAGCGTAGCCTCGACCGGATGGTCAACGGGGCCTTCGCGCGCGCCTTCAAGTCCGAGGTCCAGCCGGTCGAGGTCGCCGCCGCACTGCAGCGCGAGTGCGACGACCGGGCCGCCATCGTCACCCGCGGGCGCACGATCGTGCCCAACGAGTTCACGGTCGAGCTGGGCGGGCACGACTATGACCGGCTGATCGGGTACGCCGAGCCGTTGGGCTCCGAGCTCGGCGCCATGGTCCGCGAGCACGCCGACGAGCAGGGCTTCGCGTTCGTCGGGCCGGTCACCGTGGCCTTTGAGCTGCACGACGACCTGGACACCGGGCTGTTCCGGATCCGCAGCCAGGCCGTGGCCGCTCCGGAGGGCGCGCCCCCGGCCGCACCCGAGACCGCCGTCCCGGCGCCCGTCTCCGCGGCGCTGGAGGCCGGCGGCCACACCTACGTCCTCACCCGTCGGCACACCGTCCTGGGCCGTGGCGCCGAGGCGGACCTGCGGCTGGAGGACCTCGGCGTCTCTCGCCGGCACGCCGAGGTCGTGCTGTCCGATCCGCCGCGGATCACCGACCTCGGCTCCACCAACGGCACCTTCCTGGACGGCGAGCGGGTGACCACCGCTGAGCTGTACGACGGCGCCCGGCTGGCCGTCGGCTCGACGGCGCTGGTCTTCCGGTACGGCAGGTAGCCGGTGTCGCAGCTGACCATCACCCTGATCCAGCTGGGCTTCCTGGCCCTGCTGTGGCTCATGGTGCTGTCAGTGGCCTCGGTCATGCGCAACGACCTGTTCACCCGGCGGCGGGCCCGCGCAAAGCGGCCGACCCCGGTCGCGACCCCGGTGGCGGTGTCCGCGGTGAAGCCGGCCAAACCGAAACCGGCCAAGCCCAAGCGCAACGCGCCGCGCCACCTCGTGGTCACCGCCGGTTCCCACGAGGGCACCACGATCGAGCTGGGGGCCACCCCGATCACCATCGGCCGGGCCCCCGAGAACACCCTCGCGCTGGACGACGACTACTGCTCGGGCCGGCACGCCCGGCTGTACCCGCACGAGGGCACCTGGGTGGTCGAGGACCTCGGCTCCACCAACGGCACCTACCTCGGCAAGGCTCGGCTCACCCAGGCGTCCGTCATCCCCCCCGGCACCGCCATCCGGATCGGCAAGACCGTCCTCGAGCTGCGGAAGTAGCCGGATGGCCCTGTACCTGCGATATGCGGCGCGCTCCGACATCGGCCTGATCCGGCGCGGCAACGAGGACTCCGGCTACGCCGGCCCGCACCTGCTGGTGGTCGCCGACGGCATGGGCGGGCACGCCGCCGGCGAGGTCGCCAGCGCCGCCGTCGCCCGGGTGTTCGCCGCCCTCGAGCCGCTGCCCGCCGACGACGTCCAGCCCGACGTCGTGCTGCGGGCCGCGATCGCCCGGGCCGGCGACGCCCTGCGCGAGCTGGTGCTCGCCGACCCCGAGCTGGAGGGCATGGGGACGACGGTCACGGCACTGCTGCTGTCCGGCGACCTCGTGGGCGTGGCCCAGGTCGGGGACTCCCGCGCCTACCTGCTCCGCGACGGCGTCCTCGAGCAGCTGACCCACGACCAGACCCTCGTCCAGTCGCTCGTCGACGAGGGGCGGATCAGCCAGGCTCAGGCCGAGTCGCACCCGCAGCGATCGGTGCTGCTGCAGGCACTGGACGGCCGGGTCGAGGTCGAGCCGGAGATCAGCCTGCGCACGCCACGGGCCGACGACCGCTACCTCGTGTGCAGCGACGGCCTCTCCGGGGTGCTGTCCGACGCCACCCTGCGCGACGTCCTGGCCCAGCACGACCAGGCCGAGGCGGTCGAGCGGCTGGTCGACCTGGCCCGCCGGGCCGGCGCCCCGGACAACGTCACCTGCGTGGTCGCGGAGGTCACCGAGTCGGACGACGGCGACCTGCCACAGCCGGCCGCCCTCCTCGGTGCCGCCGCCGAGGAGGGCGACGCGGCCGCAACTGCGACAAACGCGGAGGGCGGCGCGCCGGACGGCCCGGACGACGACGGTGACGACGACGGCCACGGGCACCGGCTGTGGGTCGTCCTGCCGGTCGTGCTGCTGCTCGTCGCGTTGGCCGTCGGCGTCGTCCTGGCCTACCGCTGGAGCCAGAGCCAGTACTACGTGGGGGCCAAGAACGGCCAGGTGGTGATCTACCAGGGGGTCAGCCAGCAGGTGCTCGGCCGGTCGCTGTCCCGGGTGGCCGAGCCCAGCGACATCGACGTCGCCGCGCTGCCGCTGTTCGCCCAGGAGCAGGTCCAGGACACGATCAGCGCCGACGACCTCGACCATGCCCGACGGATCGTGTCCCGGCTGCAGGACGAGGCCGCGGCCTGCGGGCGCACCCCCACGCCGTCCGGCTGCCCGCCGCCCAGTCCCGGCGCGACGCCGAGCCCCACGCCCTCCGCCGGCATCACCGCGACCACCACGGCTACCCCGGCCGCGAGCCCGGCTGCGAGCGCGACGCGATGACCCGCACCTGGCGGCTGGGCGAGCTGCTGCTCCTGGTCCCGGCCCTGGCCATCGGCCTGCTGGCCTACGCCCAGGTGGGCTTCGTCCACGACGGGCGGCTGCCCCAGTCATTCTGGACGTACGCGGCGATCGCGGTGGCGCTGGCCGTGGTCGCGCACCTGGTGGTGCGCTGGCGGGCCCCCGCCGCCGACCAGGTCATGCTGCCGGTCGTCGTCGCCCTGAACGGCCTCGGGCTGGCGCTGATCCACCGGCTGGACGTCGCCGAGGCCGACAACGCCCTCGCCGCCGGCCGGGCCCTGCCCAAGCCGACCGCGCCGAGCCAGCTGATCTGGACCACGCTCGGCGTCGGACTGTTCGTCGCCGTCCTCGTCGTCGTTCGAGACCCACGGATGCTGCAGCGGCTGACCTACACCGCGATGGCCGTCGGCCTCGCCCTGCTGGTGTTGCCGCTGGTGCCCGGCGTGGGGGTGTCCATCAACGGCGCCCGGATCTGGATCCACGCCCTCGGGTTCTCCTTCCAACCAGCCGAGGTGGGCAAGCTCGCGCTCATCGTGTTCTTCGCCGGGTACCTGATGATGAAACGGGACGCCCTCGCGGTGGCCCGAAGCCGGTTCCTCGGGGTCGACCTGCCCCGCGGCCGAGACCTCGGGCCGATCCTGGTCGCCTGGCTGGTCAGCCTGGGCGTGCTCGTCTTCGAGAACGACCTGGGCACCTCGCTGCTGTTCTTCGGCCTGTTCGTGGCCATGCTCTACGTGGCCACCGGGCGACTGAGCTGGGTCTTCATCGGCATGGGGCTGTTCCTGCTCGGCTCCTTCCTCGCCTACCACGAGTTCGGACACGTGCGGGTCCGGGTGGACGTGTGGCTGCGGCCGTTCAGCGACCCGGGCGGCGCCGGCTACCAGACCACCCAGGCCCTGTTCGGGCTGGCCCACGGCGGCATCCTCGGCACCGGCATCGGCCGCGGCTCACCCGACCTGGTGCCGTTCGCCAAGTCCGACTTCATCGTGGCCACCATCGGCGAGGAGCTCGGCGTCACCGGGCTGATGGCCGTGCTCGTGCTCTACGCGATCCTCGTCGAGCGGGGGCTGCGGACCGCGCTGGCCGCCCGCGACGTCTTCGGCCGGCTGCTGGCGGCGGGCCTGGCGTTCGTGGTGGGCCTGCAGGTGTTCATCGTGGTCGGGGGGGTCACCGGTCTGATCCCGCTGACCGGGCTGACCACGCCGTTCATGTGCGCGGGCGGCTCCTCGCTGATCGCCAACTGGATGCTCGTGGCGCTGCTGCTGCGGGTGTCGGACTCTGCCCGGCGCGCGGTCCCGACGGCCGGCCCGGCCCCGGCAGCAAGCCCAGGGTCGGCTCAGCCGTCGGACGCCGTCACGGAGGTGATCCGGTGGTGAGTGTCCCGTGATCGGCACCCTGTCGACGACCCTGCGCCGGCTCGCGCTGTTCGTGGGGCTGCTGTTCCTTGCCCTGCTGGTCAACGTCAACGTGGTTCAGGTGGTGCGGGCCGGTGACCTGGCCAACCGGCCGGGCAACACCCGCAGTCTGATCGCCGAGTACGGCAAGCCACGCGGCGCGATCCTCGTGGCCAACGCCCCGGTCGCGTCGTCTAAGGCCGGCGAGGGCCGGCTGAAGTACGAGCGGGTGTACGCCAACGGGCCGCTCTACGCCTCGGCCACCGGCTTCTACTCCCTCGTCTATGGCCGCACCGGCATCGAGCGGACCGAGAACCCGGTGCTGTCCGGGGCCGACCCGCGGTTCGCCGTGCAGAACCTTTCCGACCTGATCGCCGGACGGACCTCCAACGGCGGCAACGTGCTCCTCACCCTCAACCCCAAGGCGCAGCAGGCCGCCTACGACGGCATGCAGGGCCGGATCGGGGCCGTCGTCGCGATCCAGCCGTCGACGGGGGCGCTGCTCGCGCTGGTGCAGAGCCCGTCCTTCGACCCCAACGGGCTGGCCAGCAACGACCCAGCCACCGAGCAGGCCACCTGGGAGAAGCTGATCGCCGACGCGAAGCAGCCACTGCTCAACCGGCCGCTCGTCGAGCTGTCCCCGCCGGGCTCCACCTTCAAGATCGTCACCGCGTCCGCGGCCTTGGCCAGCGGCCGCTACACGCCCACGACGCTGATCGACGCCCCGGCGTCCATCGTCCTGCCGGGCACCACCGTGTCCCTCGCCAACGAGAACCGCCAACCGTGCGACGGCGGGAAGGTGACCCTGGCCAGGGCGTTGGCGGTCTCGTGCAACACCGCGATGGCGAAGGTGGGCATGGATCTCGGCGCCGCGGCCCTGCAGCAGGAGGCCGAGCTGTACGGCTTCAACCACTCCTTCCAGGTGCCCATGACGGCGGCCACCAGCCGCTTCCCCACCGACCTCAACGTGCCGCAGACCGCGCAGTCGGCGATCGGCCAGTTCGATGTCCGCGCGACCGCCCTGCAGATGGCCATGGTGGCCGCCGGGGTGGCCAACCGGGGGGTGGTCATGACGCCGTACCTGGTGCAGGAGGTCCGCGGGCCGGACCTCGCCATCCTGGAGACGGCGACGGCGACCCCGTTCAACCGGGTGCTCACCCCCGAGCTGGCCCAGCAGATGACGGACATGATGGTGGGCGTCGTCCAGACCGGAACCGGGACCTCGGCGCAGATCCCGGGGGTCAAGGTGGCCGGCAAGACGGGCACCGCACAGACCGCGCCGGGCCAGCCGGACAACGCGTGGTTCATCGCCTTCGCCCCGGCCGACGACCCGCAGGTTGCTGTTGCGGTGCTGGTCCAGGGCACCACCAAGCTGGGCGAGGTCAGCGGGGGGCGACTCGCAGCGCCGGTCGCCAAGGCAGTGATCGAGGCGGTCCTTCAGGGATGATCGGGAACCATGGAAGCGACGAGGATGGTGCGATGAGCACGGACGGGACGCCGACGGACACCGGCAACGTGGGGCAGCCCCGCCTCCTCAGCGACCGCTACCAGCTCGGCGAGGTCATCGGCCGCGGCGGGATGGCCGAGGTGCACGAGGGGCGCGACCTCCGGCTCGGCCGCCGGGTCGCCATCAAGCTGCTGCGTAGCGACCTGGCCAGGGACCCCGCGTTCCACACCCGGTTCCAGCGGGAGGCGCAGTCCTCCGCTGCGCTCAACCACCCCAACATCGTGGCGGTCTACGACACCGGCGAGACCGACGTCAACGGGGTCGCCGTGCCGTACATCGTCATGGAGTTCGTCGACGGCACCACGCTGCGCGACATGCTGAAGTCCGGACACCGTTTCCTGCCGGAGCGGGCGCTGGAGATCGGCAGCGGGGTCCTCGCGGCCCTGGACTACAGCCACCGGCACGGGATCATCCACCGCGACATCAAGCCCGGCAACGTCATGCTCAGCCGCACCGGGCAGGTCAAGGTCGTGGACTTCGGCATCGCCCGGGCGATCGCCGACAGCGCCGCCACCATGACCCAGACCTCGGCGGTGCTCGGCACCGCGCAGTACCTGTCGCCCGAGCAGGCCAGGGGCGAGGTCGTCGACGCCCGCAGCGACCTGTACTCCGCCGGCTGCCTGCTGTACGAGCTGTTCACCGGGCGGCCGCCGTTCATGGGCGACTCCCCGGTGTCGGTGGCCTACCAGCACGTGCGGGAGAACCCGGTGCCGCCGTCCCAGCTCAACCCGGACCTGTCGCCGGCTGCGGACGCCGTGGTGCTGCGGGCGCTGGCCAAGAGCCCGGACGCGCGGTACCAGTCCGCGGCGGACATGCGCGCCGACGTCGACCGGGCGGCTGCCGGGACACCCCTGCTCGCCGTCCCGGTGCAGCCGGTGGACTCGGCCGACTCGACCCAGGTGATCCCGGCCGTCGTCCCGACCGCGGTCCACCCCGCGGCCGCGCCGATGAAGGACCGCTCGCGCACCACCTGGTTCGTGCTGCTGGCGCTGGCCGTCGTGGGCGCGCTGGCGCTGGCGCTGTTCCTCGGCCGCAGCCTGTTCAGCAGCCAGCAGCAGATCCGGGTGCCCGACCTGGCCGGCATGACCAAGACCCAGGCCACCCAGGAGCTCACCAACCGCGGGCTGGCACTCGGGTCCACGACCGCGGAGACCAACGACCAGCCAGCCGACACGGTGCTGCGCAGCAGCCCGCCGGCCAACCAGCTGGTCGCGAAGAACACCGTGGTCGACCTGGTGCTGTCCTCCGGCCCGGAGAAGGTCGCCGTGCCGACCCTGGTCGGCCTGTCCCAGTCGCAGGCGGTCCAGGCCATCAACCAGGCGAACCTCGTGCTCGGCGCCTTGAACTCCCAGGACTCCGACAAGCCGGTGGGCACCGTCATCGCGGTGAACCCGCCCGAGGGCACCGCGGTGGACAAGGGCTCCTCGGTGGACCTCACCATCTCCAGCGGGAAGGTCGCCGTGCCCAACGTCGTCGGCCAGACCGAGGCCGCGGCCAGGGCCGCCATCACCAACGCCGGTTTCGACCCGGTGGTGGTCACGCAGGACTCGGCGACCAACACCCCCGGCACCGTCCTCGCGCAGAGCCCGGTCGCCGGCACCCTGCTGCAGCAGGGCCGAACCGTGACGATCACGGTGGCGACCGCGCCGACCCCCAGCCCGACGCCCACGCCGACCGCCACGCCCCCGCCGACCGCCACGCCGACCCCGACACCGACCCCCTGAGTCCTGTCAGGGTGAGGACGACGTAGAGCTCGTCCTCACCCTGGCAACTCGAGGGTCAGCCGACGACGGGGGCGAGTCCGGTCGACCGCTCGACGGCCTGCGGGTCGCCGCAGCGCACCAGCCAGTTGGCCAGCAGCCGGTGGCCGCCCTCGGTGAGCACCGACTCGGGATGGAACTGCACGCCCTCGACGTCCAGCGTGCGGTGCCGCACGGCCATGATCACCCCGGACGCCGTGGTGCCCGTTACCTCGAGCTCGCCGGGTACGGACCCCGGATCGATGGCCAGCGAGTGGTACCGCGTCGCGGTGAACGGGTCCGGCAGTCCGGCCAGCACCCCGGCGCCGCCGTGGTGGACCAGCGAGGTCTTCCCGTGCAGCAGCTCGGGCGCCCGGGTCACCTGGGCGCCGTAGGCCACGCCGATCGCCTGGTGGCCCAGGCACACGCCGAGCACCGGCACCCGGCCGGCCGCCGCGCGGACCAGGTCCACGCAGACCCCGGCCGCCTCCGGCGTGCCCGGGCCGGGGGACAGCAGCACCGCGTCGTACCCGAGCGCCTCCTCGATGCCCACCTCGTCGTTGCGCAGCACCACCGGGTCGGCGCCGAGCTGGCCCAGGTACTGCACGAGGTTGAACACGAAGCTGTCGTAGTTGTCGACGACGAGGACACGGACCGGGCGGCCGCCGTCGGACCGCGGCCGCACCGAGGGGGGCGCCTCCAAGGTGCTCACCGGGTCATCCTCCCTGGTTGACGGTGACATCGGTGAACGGCAGGTGCGGCTCGACCCAGGGGAAGACCACCAAGAACAGCAGCGCGACCACCGCGAGCAGCAGCACCACGGCCGCCACGGGTCGGCCGACCCGACCGCCCGGCAGGTGACTCCACAGCCAGCCGTACACGGCTCACCCCCCGCTTCCGAGGGCCGCGGGCGGGCCCTGGCTCTTGGGCCGGGTCTCCACGAGGGTCCCGGTCACGATCATCCGCTGGTAGGACGCCCACCGCGGGTTGCACGTCGTCAAGGTGATGATCGCCTTGGTCGGCTTCACCCCTGGCTGGTCGGGCACCGGGAGCAGCACGCTGACGTGCGTGGGCGCCACGATCCGGGTGTTGTCCACGGTGTAGACGAACCAGCTGTCCGCGGTCTCCACGATGACCGGGTCACCCGGCCGGAGCAGGTCCAGCGCGCGGAACGGCTCACCGTTCGTGGCGCGGTGCCCGGCGACCGCGAAGTTGCCGATCTCGCCGGGTGTGGCCGTCTCCGGGTAGTGCCCCACACCCTTCCTCAGGTCGTCCAGGGCGACCCCCTCGACGATGGGGCGCACCCAGCCGGTCCCCAGCCGCGGGATGTGCAGCAGCGCGAAGCCCTGCCCGGGGTTGAAGGTCTGCGGCGCGGCCGCGCTGTCGGGCGCGCCGGCGCTGGTGCCGTGCTGACCGAACTGCCAGTCGTTGCGGATCTGGTCGGTGACCTGCTGGGTGGCCAGGTCGGCCGAGACATTGGTCCAGAACAGCTGGTAGACGCTGAACAGCAGCAGGACGACGCCCAGCGTGATCAGGATCTCGCCGACGGTGCGGACCACCCGGCGCCCGGGGGACAGCGGCGGCGGCACGCGACGGGCGGCGCGCGACGGCGCGGGGGGCTGGTCGTCGGCCAGCGCGGTGCCGGAGTCGTCGACGCTCATGTGGCCGGCTGCGCGTGCTCGAGGGCCAGCGTGCCCTGGTACCCGGGCACGGTGAGCGTGGCCCGCTCCTGAACCCGATAGCCGAGCCCCACCGCGCTCACCCACTCCCGGTAGACGATGATCGCTGGGTTGGACTCCAACGCCGTGCGCAGCCGTTGGGGGTCACCCACGGCGCTGACCTCGTACGGCGGCGAGTAGACCCGGCCGTTGAGCAGCAGCGTGTTGCCCACGCAGCGCACCGCGCTGGTGCTCAGCAACCGCTGGTCCATGACCTGGACGGCGTCCGCCCCACCGGCCCACAGCGCGTTGACGACAGCCTGGACGTCCTGCTGGTGGACGACGAGGTCGTCGGGGCTCACCCCTTGGGGCAGGTCGACGCCTGGCTCGCGCGAGGCGTCGGTGAGCGTCACGGTCAGGCCTGGACCGGTCAGTGCGACCGTCCCCGCGGGGACGGCCAACGCTCCGGCGTCCTGCTGGGCCGCGGCGACCCGCTGGTCGTCGGCCCCACGGACCGTCGTCAGCCGGTCCACCTCGGCGCGCAGCTTCTCCACGGCGGCGACGTCCGCCTGGACCCGCTGCTGGCGCTCCTGGATCAGGTCGGTCAGCTGGGTGCGCCGCTCGGCCCGCAGGTCAGTGCCCCGGGCGGTCTGCGCGCTGGTGGCCAACAGGAAGCCGGCCAGCGCCAGCACCGCGGGCACGCCGACGCGCCACGCTGTCCGTGCGGCCACGCGGGCGCCACCTCCTGCAGCGTGTGGACCCGTCGGGCGGGTCGGTCCGGACCGTCTCGTCTACGCTAACTGACGAGGAACGGGACGGGACCGTTCCCCCGGCCCGCACACGTCCCGCCGTTGCCGTCGTCCCGCAGGAGCCACCACCGTGCCCGAGTCGCGCAACCGCCGCAAGAACGCGTTCACGCCGCCGCCGCCGAAGGTCGACCCCCGGTCCAAGGTCAGCCCCAAGTGGCTGGTCCCGGTCATGGTCGCCTGCTTCGTGATCGGGCTGGCCTGGATCGTCGTGTACTACCTCACGACCGGCATGAACATCCCGGTCATGACCGCCCTCGGCAACTGGAACCTGGTGGTCGGCTTCGCCTTCTTCGGGGTCGGCTTCGGCCTGGCCACCCAGTGGCGTTGACGGACCCGTTCCGGCGGGGGCGGGGTTGACCGGCCGTTGAACGCCCGCTGAACGCCCGGTTACCTAACTACAACGCTGTAGTTCTCCACATGGGTTGTCCCCAATGTGGAGAACCGCCCCGCTGAGCGCCCCGGAGGCGCTCAGAGCGCCTCGATGATGGTCGCGTTGGCCATCCCGCCGCCCTCGCACATGGTCTGCAGGCCGTAGCGCACCCCCTGGTCGCGCAGGTGGTGCACCAGGGTGGTCATCAGCCGGGCGCCGGACGCCCCGAGCGGGTGCCCGAGCGCCACCGCGCCGCCGTTGGGGTTGAGCGCCTTCTCGTCGGCGCCCGTCTCGGCCAGCCAGGCCAGCGGCACCGGGGCGAACGCCTCGTTCACCTCGAACGCGCCGATCTGGTCGATCGACAGCCCGGAGCGCTGCAGCGCCTTCGCGGTGGCCGGGATCGGGCCGGTGAGCATGATCACCGGGTCGTCGCCGACCACCACGGCGGTGTGCACTCGGGCCAGCGGGGTGAGCCCCAGCTCGGCGGCCTTCTCCGACGTCGTCATCAGCAGCGCGGCCGAGCCGTCGGAGATCTGCGAGGAGTTGCCCGCCGTGATCACGCCGTCCTCGCGGAAGGCGGTGCGCAGGCCGGCGAGGGTCTCCACGGTCGTCCCGCGACGGATGCCCTCGTCGGTGTCCACCACGGTGCCGTCCGGCAGTGTCACCGGGACGATCTGCTGGGCGAACCGGCCGGCGTCGATCGCTGCTGCAGCCAGCTCGTGCGAGCGCGCCGAGAACTCGTCCAGCTGGGTCCGTGACTGGCCCCAGCGCTTGGCGATCATCTCCGCGCCCACGCCCTGGTTGAACATCGGGGTGCCCTCAGCGGCGAGCGCGTCGGCGTACCGGGCCAGCAGGTCGGCGCTGAACGGAACCGCCCCGGACGTGCCGATCGAAGCGCCCATCGGCACCCGCGACATCGACTCGACTCCGCCGGCCACGACGACGTCGTACTGCCCGGCGACCAGCCCGGCCGCGGCGAAGTGGACCGCCTGCTGCGACGATCCGCACTGCCGGTCGATGGTGGTGGCCGGGACCGTCTGCGGCCAGCCCGCGGCCAGCACGGCGTTGCGGCCGATGTTGAAGGTCTGCTCGGCGAACTGGCCGACACAGCCCCAGATCACGTCGTCGACGACGGCCGGGTCGATGCCGGTGCGCTCCGCGATGCCACGCAGCACGGTGGCGGACAGGTCCACCGGGTGCACGCCGGAGAGGGCGCCGTTGCGCTTGCCGACGGGGGTACGAACAGCGGCCACGATGACGGCGTCGCGCATGTGCGGGTCCTCTCTCGGTGGTTACCGGCCGGTAACGACGCCACCATCCTAGAGCGGGTTGCCGTGGATGCTCTGCTCGAGTTCCTGCACCTGCTGGACGAGGGGGCCGAGCACCGGGTCGGTGCGCAGCTGCTGGCTGCGCACCGCCACCATGGCGACCGACAGGGTCAGCACCACCCCCACGGCCGCCACCACCGAGGCCGTCCACGCCCGACGCGGTGCGTACACCAGGACGACGGTAACGAGCGTGCCGGCGACCAGGCCGCCCACGTGCGCGCGCCAGTCGATGTTCGGGATGAACAGCGGCAGCAGCAGGTTGAGGACAACGATGCCGACCAGGCCGCCAATCTCCCGGTTCAGCCGGCGCATCACCACGATGGTCGCGCCGAACAGGCCGAAGACGGCCCCCGAGGCGCCCAGCGAGTAGCCGAGCGGGGCGCTGAACGCGTAGGAGGCGGCTGCCCCAGCCAAGAGCGACACCGCGTACACCGTGATGAACCGGGCCCGACCGAGCACAGACTCCAGTCCTGGGCCCACCACCCACAGGGCCAGCAGGTTGAAGCCGATGTGGAAGATGCTGGCGTGCAGGAAGGCCGCCGTCACCAGCCGGTACCACTGGCCGGCGGCCACCCCGAGCGGGAACAGCGCGAACCGGCCGGTGAACGTGGGGATCAGGATCTGCAGCACGAAGGCACCCAGGCACAGCCCGATGATGACCTTGGTGACCAGGCCGTCCCGGTGGTCGGTCCGGCCGCCGAACACGGTCCGCGGCGCCCTCGTCGTGTCCGCCCCGCTGCGAACGCACTCCGGGCACTGGAAGCCGACCGAGGCCGCGACCATGCAGTCCGGGCAGATCGGCCGGTCGCAGCGGACGCACCGGATGTGCGTCTCGCGATCGGGGTGCCGGTAGCAGGTGGGGGCCGGCTGGTGGCCCTCGCTCACCGCCCGCTCACGCCTGCGGTTGCTCGATGGTGACCGACTCGATGACGACCGGCTCCACCGGACGGTCCTGCGCTCCGGTTGCGGTGGTGGCGATGGCGTCGACCACCTGCCGGCTCTCGGCGTCCGCGACCTCGCCGAAGATGGTGTGCTTGAAGTTCAGGTGCGGCGTCGTGGTCACGGTGATGAAGAACTGCGAGCCGTTGGAGTTCGGGCCGGCGTTGGCCATGGCCAGCAGGTACGGCCGG
This sequence comes from Actinomycetes bacterium, assembly GCA_036510875.1. Classification (NCBI taxonomy): domain Bacteria; kingdom Bacillati; phylum Actinomycetota; class Actinomycetes; species Actinomycetes bacterium. The sequence continues at coordinate 755 of DATCDE010000258.1, read as the reverse complement.
TTGAAGCTCAGTTCGGGGTGGAACTCGTCGGCGAACTTGTAGCCGGGGCCGCCGGTTCCGGTACCGAGCGGGTCACCGCCTTGGATCATGAAGCCGCTGATCACCCGGTGGAAGGTGGTGCCGTCGTAGAGCTTGGCCGTCGTGGCCTGGCGGGTCTGCGGGTCGGTCCACTCCCGGCTGCCGGAGGCCAGCTCGACGAAGTTGCGCACGGTTTTGGGCGCCTGGTGCTCGAACAGCACCAGGCGGATGTCGCCCCGGTTGGTGTGCAGGGTTGCGGTCAGGTGCTCGACCACGTGGTCCTCCTCGGGACGGCTCGTCAGCGGCCCCGCAGCCCGGGACCGGATCGATCCTCCCACGCGCGCCAGGGATTGCACGGCGCCCCCCGGGGCAGCAGGCTGGGCACTGGAGGCGGTTCCCGCCGTTTCGACGTCGTCGATGGAAAGCAGGGCAGGCATGGCTGCGCAGAGCACCACCGAGATCCTCGACACCCTCAAGGACACCCTCCAGGAGACGGTCGCCCCGAAGCTGGTCGACGTGCTCGAGGCGGCCGCCGAGAAGCTGACCCCCGACGCCGCTAGGGACCACGCCGAGGTGATGCTCACAGCAGCATCAGGGGAGGCCGTGCAGCCGGCCGGCCGGCGGTGGCCGTGGCTCATCGTCGGGGCCGCCCTGGCGGCCGGCGTCGGCGCCGCCGTCGTCGTGCTGCGCAGGCGGCGGACGACCGAGGAGTGGGACGACCATGGCTGGCCGGAGTA
>DATCDE010000257.1 GCA_036510875.1 Actinomycetes bacterium | reverse complement strand
ACGCTCGGGTCATATCTCGTTGTCGTTGCTGTACTTGCCGTATTTTGCTGCTGTACTGGCAGCGAAGAGGCCCGCACCATTTCTGGCGCGGGCCTCTGGCCTGCGGAAACACGGTCGGGGTGACAGGATTTGAACCTGCGGCCTCTTTTGTCAAGGGCCAGTAGGAACTGCCCGGTGGCGGTCATGAAATCTGCCCGCTGGTGGCCATGGGATCTGCCCAGTGGTGGCCACCAACGGCGTTCGGTCAGGTGTGGGTCATTTCGGTCTCCTTGGTTGTGAGGGGGGTCAGGTCAGGTCGGCTTGGGCCACGGGTTCGTCGCAGTGTGGGCATGAGCCGCCCGGGCCGATTCGGCGGGTGAAGAGGTTGCAATCCGGGCAGCGGCGCTTCGTCCAGGTAGCGGGTTTCGCACTCGGGGCATTCGTAGATGACGCTGGTTCGGGCGTCGGTGCCCGCGCTCATCGGGTGCCGCCCAACGGTGTGACGCCGTCGCCGGCCAACGCCTGGGACAGGCGCACGGACTCGCCGCTGGTCTGACAGACATGGGCGTGATGCAGTAGGCGATCTACCGTGGCTGTGGCCAGGGTCTTGGGCATCAGCTCGTCGAAGGAGGCCGGGTGAAGGTTGGACGAGACCGCGACCGAGCGTTTCTCGTACGCAGCGTCGACCAGGCGGTACAGGCCCTCGGCCGCGTCCTGAGAAACGGGCAACAGGCCTATGTCATCAACGACGACCAGGTCTGCTCGCAGGACTCGGGTGATGGCTTTGGTGACGGTGTCGTCGGCGCGGTGGCGGCGCAGGAGTCCCCCGAGGTCTTCGAGGGTGAACCACGCCACGCGTAGTCCTTGCTCGACGGCGTGTTGTCCGAGGGCCTCGAGCAGGAATGTCTTGCCGGTCCCGGACGGGCCGCACACGACGAGGTTCTCCCGGCGGTGGATCCATTCCAGGGTGCGTAGGGCCTGCTGGGTTGGGGCCGGGATCGAGGACGCCGCCGGTGACCAGGCTTGGAACGTCTTGCCGGTGGGGAACCCGGCGGTCGCTCGGCGGGTCGCCAGGGCGGAGCGTTCCCGCCCCGCGGACTCTTCTTTGAACAGGGCACGGAGGACCTCGACGGGTTCCCAGCGTTGGGCTTTGGCGGTGGCCACGACCTCGGGTGCGAGCCGGCGGATATGGGGTAGCCGCAGCCGGCGCAGTAGTGCTTCGAGGTCGTCGGGCAGCGGTGGCGCGGCCGGGACTCCCAGGGTCGGGACGGGCGCGGTCTTGGCCCGTGGTGTCGCGGTCACAATGCCACCTCCGCCGCGTCGTCGTAGGGCAGTTCAGGAGTCGTGCCCAGCCCCGCCCAACCGCTGGTGCCCTGGGTCAGGGACCCGTCCTCACCGGCGCGGGTCGGGATGCTCGCGCCCGTGGTGGTGCCCGAGTGGTGGTCCAGGATCGAGGCGAGGTCCCCGTGAGCGAACCGGGCGTGGACCGCGGCGTGCCCCAAAGCCCAGTCGACTTCGGCGGCGTTGAACAGCTTGGACAGCGACACCGCCTCGGCCATCTTGGCGCGGACCTTGGTCGTGCCTGCGGCGGCGGCCTCGGTCAGCCACAGCCGGGCGCCGTCGCCGAGCAGCAGGAACGCGGCTTCGGATTCGTTGCGGGCCTTGGGGATTCGCCCCAAAGCCCCAGCCGGTGGCGGTGGGAAGTGGGCGTCGTCCAGGCGTGGGCTACCCGGGGTGGCCCGCTCGTGTCGGGCGACTTCGACCGGGCCGACCGGTCCGACGTGGACGATGATGACCTGCTCGCCGGCGCCGGCGCCATGGACCCGGACCCACACGACCTGGCCGAGCAGGTGGGCTGGGACGGAGTACTGCCCGCCGTCGTAGGCGACCATCGGGGTCTTGGAAGCGACGGTGCGGGTGACCCCGAACGCGACCGTGTGCGGGACAACCGGCACCGGATGCAACCGGGCCTGCTCCTCGGCGAGCATGTCGACCGGGGCGCGGCGGGTGACCCGGTGGACCCGGGCGTTGACCTGCTCGCAGAACGCCTCACACGCTGCTTCCAGCTGCGCGAACGTGTCGTAGGCCTCGAGGAGGTTGGTGTCCTTGGGGACCAGGTCGGCCTTGGCGACCTTGACCGTCGACTCGCTCCCACCCTTGGTCGCCGGATCGCAGGGCTCACAGGTCAAAAAGGTGACCGAGTAATGGCGCCCGAACGCAACCATCGCCGGGTTACGGACCGCGATCCCGGCGACATGCTCGGTGGTCACCGTCTTCTCGTTGTCGGTCAACAGGTACGTCGGCGCCCCACCCAGCCTGCGCAGCGTCACATCCAGGGCCGCCATCACACTCGGGGAGGTCTTGTCCCGGATCGCCAACACCACCCGGAACCGCGACCACGCCAGCCACGCACAGAACAACGTCGTCTTGGTCCCGTCGATGACCGGCCCGTCACCGAAGTCGTACTGCAGCCACATGCCAGGCTCGGTGACCCACGGGCGGTGGACCCGCACCCGACCCAGGCGGTAGTTCTTCTTCACCGCCGCCACCGCCCGCCGCGTCGTGCGCTCCGAGCCGGTGAAGCCCAAAGCGAGCAGCTTGTCGTGGGCGACGTCGGCGCGGACTTTGCCGGCCGAGCGCTCGACCCACTCCTCGACCTTGGGCAGGAACTCGTCAATCAACATCGGCCGGACCACCCCGCCACCGGCGACACCGGACTCGCGGGCGGCGACGTACCGGGCGACGGTGTGATGCGAGACCCCGGCGAGCTCGCCGGCATCACGCAACGACTCGGTCAAATCAAACGCATCCAACATATTCATGATCTCCTCGGCAGACTTCACGGTGTCCCTCCTGGGGGCGGTAGGCGCTTCAGCACCGCAACCGCACCCCAGGAGGGGCCTCAACCGCGGGACGCGGCGAGGCAGACGGAATCGTGTCGGGCAGATCTCATGACCGTCAGCGGGCAGTTTTCATGTCCGCCACCGGGCAGCTTCATGGCCGTCTCCGGGCAGTTTCTCGTGTCCGCTGTCAATACGGCAAGTACAGCAACGACAACGAGATTTGACCTGAGCGTCGGAGGGATCCCTTCAGCCTGGTATGCGCTTCGCACGGGACGAAGAGGCCGCAGGCTTAAGCCTGTCACTTCGACCAGTATTCCCGCAGGCCAGAGGCCCCTGCCCGTTCCGGGGTGGGCCCTCGGTTTGGCCCGTACTGCAACGAAGTACCGCAACGGTGAACAACCTGTCCCGCAATCTCGGACTCATCACCGGCGCATCCGTGAGGGGCACCGTGTTTGCTGTCGGATCGGCGCCCTGAACCAGAGGTCGGTGGCGCCCCCCGCACACGCAGGCCCTGCGGGCTTGACGCTGTCATCACTGCACCGTAGGAGCAGCAACCTGCTGCGGCATCACTCTCCCAGGAGGATCACAGGTCGTCACCGGCAACGGGTGCCGGGGACCGTATCGACACCACCAGGATGTGCACGCTGAGGATCAGGACCCAGATCGGGAACACCAGCTGCGTCAGCTTGGGGGCCGGCGGTGTCAGCACGAGCGCGACAGCGCAGGCGACCCCGATGACAGAGAGCCAGCGGGGCACGAACTGGGTGCGCAGACCGATCATGGTGACCGAGAGGGTGAAGACCGCTGCCATCCGGGCCCCGAACGTGACCAGCAGCGTGCTGGCGAAGAGCAATTCAAGCCGCAACGTGTCGCGCGAGATGTTGGGCGACTCCGAGTAGACGGACAGGGCGCCTGCCATCATCGCAGCCGCCGTGAACAGGATGCCGACCAGCAGCAGACCCGAGCCGAGGAAGACGGTGGCGAAGAACTTGTCCTCGCGGCCGCCAAGGTGGTTGCGGATGACCCCGATGAACCACAGGAAAGCGATGCCCGCGAAAGGGATCAGGTTCATTGCGAAGGCAACCGAGCTGCGGCTGGAGGCGTTGGTAATCCACGTAGCCCCGTGGACCGGGTCCTGCGGGATTGCCGACGACATGATGACGATGATGGTCCCGAGCATCAGCGAGAACAGGATCCCGGCGATCGCTGCGGACTTCGGAGTTCGCAGGTCGCTGGCGATTCCGGTCGGATGGGTCTGGGAGCTCACGTCAGGGTCAGTCGTCGGGATGTTATCGGCCACAGGTCCTCCCCTACCGGACGTTGCTGCCCTGCTGCTCGCCGACCGTGGCGAACAGCAGGGCAGCAATGCATTCGACTTGTTGGTGCCGGATCAGTCGCGACGATCTTCCCTGCGGTCGCGACGGTCGTCGCGACGGTCGTCGCGACGGTTGTGGCCGTGCGCTACGACGGCAGCGCCGCCGAGGACCGCTGCGGTCCTGCGCCTACGTTGACGCCTTTCCCTGGGCATATCAGACTCCTTCCTGGGCGTCGGCCTCGAGCGCGGCCAACACCGCCTGGGTTGGGATGGTTCCCCGGG
>DATCDE010000256.1 GCA_036510875.1 Actinomycetes bacterium | reverse complement strand
TGCCGTACCGCCGCAGCAGCCGCTGCCAGGCCTGCCGGGCCTCTCCCCCGGTGACCTTCTGCTCGAGCACGGTGAGCACGAGCGTCTCCAGCACCGGGGGGCTGCGCGGGACCCGCCAGCCACGGTGCCGCCGCCAGGCCGCCCGCAGCAGCGGGTGCTCGGGCTCGAACGCCTCGGCCGTGACGTCGTCGGCCCCCAGCAGCGCGGGCAACGTGTCCAGCAGCCACGGCGCGCCAGGACCCCATGCCGTCCCGACCACCTCGCCCGCCGCCGGGTCGAGGGCGAGGTGCAGCGTGCCCGGCCCGTCGGGGGTGCGCGCCGCGCGCCAGACCTCGCGCGCCCCGACCCGCCACAAGGGGTCGACGGGACCCCGGCGCAGCGGCCCCAGCGTGGCGACCAGGTCCACCGGCCGCCCCGGGACCCAGACCCGCCGCAACGGGTCCGCCCGGGCCACCGCCCGCTCGGCCACCACGGTCAGCTCGTCTGGTCGCTCGACATCCGCACGGCGCGCTCGCCCAGCACCGCGTCGACCCAGACCCGCGACCCCGGCGGCAGTTCGCACCGCGCGCCGACGCGGGCGCCGTCCCCCACCACGACGCAGTCGAGCACGGCGCCGGCGCCGACGACGGCGCCGGTCCCGACCACGCTGTTCCGGACGACGGCACCCGCCTCGACGACCACGTCGTCCCCGAGCACCGACCCGTCGACGACGGCACCGGAGGCCACCGCCGCGCCGTGGCCGAGCGTGCTGCCGCCGCCCACCTGCGCCCCGTCGTCGACCCGGCTGCCGGGCAGCCGAAGCGACTCACCCGTGGGCCCGGGCAGCGCCGACGAACGCACCCGGCCCAGCACCAGGTCCCGGGAGCCGGTCACGAAGTCGGCCGGTTGGCCCAGGTCGAGCCAGTAGGCCGGGTCGACGTGGCCGAGGACCTGCGCCCCGACGGCCAGCAGCCCGGGGAAGGTCTCCCGCTCCACCGAGACCGGCCGCCCCTGCGGGATGCCGTCGACCACCGAGCGCCGGAACACGTAGCAGCCGGCATTGATCTGGTCGGTCACCGGCTCGGGCATCTTCTCCAGGAACGCGGTGACCCGGCCGTCGACGTCGGTCGGCACGCAGCCGTAGGCACGGGCGTCCTCGACCTTGGTGAGGTACAGGGTCACGTCGGCCCCGCGCTGCTGGTGCAGGGCCACCTGCGCGCCGATGTCGTGGCCGGACAGGACGTCGCCGTTGAGGATGACCACCGGGTCGTCCGGGCCGCCGCGCAGCCGGTCGGCGACGTTGCGGATCCCGCCTCCGGTGCCGAGCGGGACGTCCTCGGTGACGTACTCCAGCTCGATGCCCCACCGGCTGCCGTCGCCCAGGAAACCCTCGAAGACCTCGGCCCGGTACCACGTCGCGAGCACGACGTGGGTGACGCCGGCGTCGCGCAGCCGGGCCAGCTGGTGGACGATGAACGGGACGCCGGCCACGGGCAGCATCGGCTTGGGCGTGGTCACCGTCAGCGGGCGCAGCCGGGTTCCCTTGCCGCCCACGAGCAGGATGGCGTCGGTCATGGCGGCTGACCCTATCCGCTGCCCCCCTAGGCTGAGCCGGATGGACCACCCCGCCGCCCTGCTCGACGCCGCGCTGCGCCGGGACGCCGCCCGACCGCTGGTCACCTTCTACGACGACGCGACCGGTGAGCGGGTCGAGCTGTCCGTGACCTCGTTCGCCAACTGGGTCGCCAAGACCGCGAACCTGGTGGTCGACGGCCTCGGCCTGCAGCCCGGTGAGGTGCTGGCCCTCGACCTGCCGCGGCACTGGCTCGGGGCGGTGTGGGCGGTGGCCGCCTGGTCGGCTGGCCTGGTCGTGGCGCCCGGCGGAGACCCGGCGTCGTGCGCTGTCGCCGTCACCGGCCCGGACGGCGTCGAGGCCCACCGAGCCGCCCCGGAGCTGGTCGTGGTGTCGCTGCGGCCCCTCGGCGCCCCGCTCCCCGAGGGGGCGCTGCCGGCCGGCGTGCTCGACTACGCCCGCGAGGTCCCCCTGCACGGCGACCGCTTCGCGGGGGGCCCGCTGGACCCGGCCGCACCCGCGCTGACCGTGGGCGGCACGGATCGTTCGGCGGCCGAGGTCGTCGAGCTGGCCAGGGCCACAGCCGCGCGCTGGGGGGTGCAGCCGCAGGGCCGCCTGCTGGTGGCCGGGGCGCTGCCGCAGCCCGACGACCTGCTGGCCGCCACCGCGGTACCGCTCGCGCTGGACGCGTCGGTGGTGCTGTGCGCCCACGCCGCCACGGACCGGCTGGCGGACCGGGCCGTCAGCGAGCGGGTGACCGCTAGCGTGTGACCGCGGCGGCCGCCGCCCGGGCACTCAGGTCGGAGACCGCGCCGGTCCCGCCCAGGACGGTCACCGTGCCGACCGCCGGGTGGTCGGTCAGCCAGGTCCGCGAGGACGCGGTCAGCGCCGACGGCGCGGTGAGCAGGATGATCCGGCCAAGGACGCCGCCGGGCAGCGAGTCGACCAGGTTCGCCGGCGCCCCCGACGCCAGTGCCACCTCAGCCGGGTCCACCTGGCCGGCGAAGGTGTCCGCGAGCAGGGCGGACAGTGCGTAGACACCGGGCGCCTGCAGCACCGTGGGCGCCGGCAGGCTCGTCGCTGCCGCCGAGGGGACGCCGCCCACGACGTAGGTGGAGCGCACCCCGAGCGCGGCCATCGCCTGCGTGGTCGCGGCCGGCACCGCCCCCGGCCCGGTGAGCAGCACCGGCAGGGACAGCGCGGCGGCCGGGCCACCGGCGAGCAGCGCCGCCAGCAGCTGGTCGTCGGCGCCGGGCGCCACGACCGCCGTGCCAGCGCCGGCACCGACCTGCCGGGCGATCGCCGCGGCGGTGGCGTACCGGTCCGCGCCGGCCAGCCGCACGACCCGGATGCCGGCGTTCGTGAGCTGGGCGGCCACGGCCGATCCGACGGCCGCGGTCCCCCCGACCAGGCAGGCGGTGGCGGGCGCCCGGCGGGTGACCTCGGCGGCGACCGAGGTGGGCAGCCCGCCCACCTGGGTGAGCAGCACGGGGGCCTGCAGGGAGCGGCCGAGCGGGGCGGCGACCAGCCCGTCGACGAGGTGGGCGTCCTCACCGGAGGCGATCACCACGGCGCTGGACGTCGGGTAGGCGGCCTGCCCGATGGCGACACTGGTGGCGTACCGGTCCGTCCCGCCGAGCCGGCGCGCGGGGCAGCCGGCGCTGTCCGGCTGGCAGCCGGTCGCCGCGGTGCCGGTGCTGCCCGTGTAGAACGACGTCTGCGCGAGCGCCCCCGGCCAGCCCAGCGAGATGTGGATGTGGTCGATGTGCCGGTCGCCGGCGGGTGCGGTGTGCCGGGTCAGGTCGTACGCCC
>DATCDE010000255.1 GCA_036510875.1 Actinomycetes bacterium | reverse complement strand
GCTCCGTTCGCGCTGACCACCGCGGCGGCGCTGACCGTGGTCGCGCTGCTCATCGGCCGGGGTACCGGCCTGGCCTGACCGGGCGTCGGTAGGCTGTGCGCACCCACCGCCCGAGTCCGTTGTTGAGGAGCGTGCCACCGTGACCGGTGCTTCGCCCGTTGCCCGCCGTCGCGGCACCCTGATCGGGGCGCTGCTGCTGCTGGTGGCTGTCACGACGAGCGGGTGCGGGGCCGGGTTCAACGACCAGAGCCAGAAGCCGTTCGCGCCGAGCATCGGCGCGGTCGGCCAGATCGGCGCGGTCAAGGTGCTCAACTCGGTGGTGGTCACCGACCCGACCGGCGCGACCGCCGGCCAGCTGCTGTCGGTGTTCGTCAACACCGGCTCCACCCCGGACGAGCTCACCGGCGTCGAGGTCGAGGGCGGCTCGGCGATCACCATCCCGGGCGGCTCACTGACCCTGGACCCGCTGGTGGCCAACGGGTTCGGCGACCCCTACACGAACATCGCCAGCCTGACCTCGCTGTCGAAGACGCCCGGCCAGCAGGTGCTGGTGCGCTACACCTTCCGCAACGCCGGCGTGCTGCAGCTGAGCACCCTGGTCGTCGACCCGGCCAACCTCACCGGCGGCGACTGACCGGTCAGGGATCGAACTTGTAGCCCAGGCCGCGCACGGTGACCAGGTGCACCGGGTTGGCCGGGTCCGGCTCGATCTTGGCCCGCAGCCGCTTCACGTGGACGTCGAGGGTCTTGGTGTCGCCGACGTAGTCCGAGCCCCAGACCCGGTCGATCAGCTGCATCCGGGTGAGCACCCGGCCGGCGTTGCGCACGAGCAGCTCGAGCAGGTCGAACTCCTTCAGCGGCATCGGCACGACGGAGCCGGTGACCGACACCACGTGCCGCTCCACGTCGATGCGCACCGGGCCGGCCTCGATCACCGCGGGCAGCAGCTCGTCGGTGTCGCCGCCGCGGCGCAGCACCGCGCGGATGCGGGCCACCAGCTCCCGTGAGGAGAACGGCTTGGTCACGTAGTCGTCGGCGCCGAGCTCGAGGCCCACCACCTTGTCGATCTCGCTGTCCTTGGCGGTGACCATGATCACCGGGACGTTGGACCGCTGCCGCAGCGCGCGGCAGACCTCGGTGCCGGGCAGCCCGGGCAGCATCAGGTCGAGCAGCACGAGGTCGGCCCCGGACCGGTCGAACTGCTCGAGCGCATCGGGTCCGGTGTCGGCGACCGCCACCTCGAACCCCTCCTTGCGCAGCATGTAGGCCAACGCGTCGGAGAAGCTCTCCTCGTCCTCGACGACGAGCACGCGGGTCACGGGACCACCTTCCGCAGGGCGACTGGCTCGGCCGGAGCCTCGACCGGCTGCTCGGCCGGCTCGGTGTGCGCCGGCAGCCGCAGGGTGAACGTCGAGCCGGAGCCCTCGACGCTCCACACCGCGACCTCGCCGCCGTGGTTGGCGCAGACGTGCTTGACGATGGACAGCCCCAGGCCGGTGCCCCCGGTGGCCCGGGACCGTGCCGGGTCGACCCGGTAGAACCGCTCGAAGATCCGCTCGAGGTCCCGGGCCGGGATCCCGATGCCCTGGTCGGTCACGCTCACCCCGACGGTGTCCCCCGCCCCCTGGACGGCGACGACGACGTGGGTGCGGTCGGGGCTGTAGTTCACCGCGTTGAGCAGCAGGTTGCGCACCGCCATGGTGAGCTGCTCCCGGTCGCCGTGGACGACCCGGTGCCGCTCCCCCGCGACCCGCAGGTCGATCGCCTTGGCGGTGGCCATGGTGCGGACCCGGTCCACGGCGTCGGCCACGACGTCGTCCAGCTGCACGACCGTGGCGTGCCGCATCGGGTCGTCGCCCTGCAGTCGGGACAGGTCGATGAGCTCGTTGACCAGGCTGGACAGCCGGGTGGCCTCGTGCTGCATCCGGCCGGAGAACCGCTTGACCGCCTCGGGGTCGTCGCTGGCCCCCTCGACGGCCTCGGCCAGCAGGGACAGCGCCCCCACCGGGGTCTTCAGCTCGTGCGACACGTTCGCCACGAAGTCGCGGCGGACGTCGTCGACCCGGCGCGCGTCGGAGCGGTCCTCGGCCAGCACCACGGCCAGCTCCGCGGTGAGCGGGGCGACGTGGACGGCGACCGGCAGGCCGCGGGCGCCGCGCCGCCGGCGCAGCTCCACCTCGAGCGAGCTGCTGCCGCCGTCGGCGTGCACCGCGCGGATGGACTCCAGCACCGCCGGGTGGACCACCCGGCCGTCGCGCACCAGCCCCCAGCTGAGCGCCGGTGGCGTGGCCCACACGGCCCGGCCCAACCGGTCCACGACCGCGGCACCGCCGGGCAGGATCGACAGCACCGCGGTGGCGCCGTCCGGGAGTCGGTCCTGCGGGTTCCCGGCGTCCTGGCCCGCAGCGGACTCGACGCCGGGCCGGGAGCGCAGCCACGCCGTCGCCGCGCCGGCACCCACGGCCAGGCCGAGGGCGCCCGCGGTCAGCGCCGAGGTCGGGTCCACGCCTCGATGGTAGGAGAGCCGGGACCCCGGCGACGCCCGCGGCGGCGCCGCCGCCGGTCAGCCGTCGCCAACTGTTCACCTGGCCCCTGGGGTCCGTTCACCCACCTCGTTCGGGCCCCGGCAGCCGTGGTCGTACCCTGACCTTGACCATCCGGGACCGGTCCGGGCAGATCTGAGACGAGGAACCATGCGCGACGCCTACCACGAGTCGCTCGACGCGGTCACCGACGAGCTGGTCACGATGAGCCGGCTGGTCGGGTCGATGATGCAGCGCGCGTCGGTCGCGCTGCTCGAGGCCGACCGCGCCCGGGCCGAGGCGGTGATCGCCGCGGACGACGAGGTCGACGCCGCCTGCCAGGAGCTCGAGCTGCAGACGACCGAGCTGATCGCCCTGCAGCAGCCGGTCGCCACCGACCTGCGGATCGTGCTCAGCGCCATGCGGATGAGCAGCACCCTGGAGCGGATGGGTGACCTCGCCCAGCATGTCGCCAAGTCGGCCCGGATGCGCTACCCGGACTGCGCCGTCCCCGAGCCGCTGCGGCCGCAGTTCACCGAGATGGCCGCGGTCGCGGACCGGATGGCCGCCAAGATGGGCGACGTCATCGCCTCCAAGGACCTCGACCTGGCCCGCGAGATCGAGTCGGACGACGACCGCATGGACGCCCTGCACCGCGAGGTGCTGGACGTCCTGCTCCGCCAGCCGGGCTCCACGCCGATCGGCGAGGCCGTCGACATCACCTTGCTCAACCGGTACTACGAGCGGTTCGCCGACCACGCGGTCAACATCGCCCGCCGGACCATCTACCTGGTGATCGGCGAGCGCGCTGACGCCTGACTGCGGTCCATGATCACCGTTTGCGGTCGGATCAAGCCATTGCGCGGCGTCTTCGGTCCGTAAACGGTGATCTTGGACGACGGCGAGCCGAGCGGGTCAGCGACCCTGGTTGGCCACCGCCTGGATCGCGGCGGCGGCCGCGTCGGCGTCCAGGTACTCCCCGCCGACCACGGTCGGGCGCAGCTGCTCGTCCAGGGAGTACAGCAGCGGGATCCCGGTGGGGATGTTCAGCGCGGCGATGGCCCCGTCGGAGATGCCGTCCAGGTGCTTGACCAGCGCGCGCAGCGAGTTGCCGTGCGCGACCACGGCCACGGTGCGCCCGGTCCGCAGGTCCGGCACGATCGCGTCGTACCAGTACGGCAGCATCCGGTGGACGACGTCCTGCAGGCACTCGGTGCGCGGCATCAGCTCGGGCGGCAGGTCCGCGTACCGGGGGTCGCCGGCCTGGCTCCACTCGTCGTCGTCCGCGAGGGGTGGCGGCGGGGTGTCGTAGGAGCGGCGCCAGCGCATGAACTGCTCCTCGCCGAACTGCTCGAGGGTCTGTTTCTTGTTCTTGCCCTGCAGCGCGCCGTAGTGCCGCTCGTTCAGCCGCCAGTGCCGCCGCACCGGGACCCAGTGCCGCTCGCACGCGTCCAGCGCCAGGTTCGCGGTGGTGATCGCCCGGCGCAGCACCGAGGTGTGGACGACGTCCGGCAGCAGCCCGCGCTCGGCCAGCAGGGCGCCGCCGCGCACCGCCTCCGCCGTCCCCTTCTCCGACAGCGGGACGTCGACCCAGCCGGTGAACTGGTTCTTCGCGTTCCAGTCGCTCTCACCGTGGCGGAGCAGGACGAGGGTGTAGGGCGTGCTCATGCTCCCCAGCCTACTGAGGGCCTACTGGGCCGGCAGGTGGCTGCCCGGGGGATGGGCGGCCAGGGTGACCCCGACCTCGAAGAGCACCAGCAGGATGCCGACGACGAGCAGCGCGACCCAGCTGGGCCAGATCAGCAGGACGAGGGCGGCCACCACGGCCCCGCCGATGCGCAGCGGGTCGAGGTACTGCGCGACCCAGGCCGCGAAGCCCTCGTCCTGCGACGTCTCGCGCACCTTCGCCACACCGGTGCGGGTCCAGCGGGCCACGCTGGCGCGCAGCCGCACCGGGAACCGTCCGGGGCCGATCAGGTACATGACCACGGCCAGCACCAGCCCGGCCCAGAACAGGATCAGGGCGAACTCGCGCAGCGAGGTGAACAGCGTCTTCAGCGCCGCGGTCGACGCGTCCGCGAGGTAGGCGGGGGTGATGCCCGCCACCGCGTTGCGCATCACCCCGCGGACCACGAAGAAGACCAGCGCGGTGAAGCCGGTGGTCCACAGCCCGATCTGCAGCAGGGTCCGCCGGCGGCCCGGGGTGATCACCAGCGCCAGGATGAGGGCCAGCAGCGCGAGCAGCACGACGAGCACGGTCGACGTGTTGACGATCTTCACGCCGCTCTGGGCCGCCGTGAGGTCCGACTCGTTGGCGATCGGGATCTGGGCGAAGTCCGGCGGCAGGTCCACGCCGAGGTAGGTCGAGACCGCGGACCGGATCCGGTCCAGGCTCGCATTCGCGGGCAGCTGCAGGGCGATGGTCTGCCCGAAGATGGTGGGCAGCTGGGCGCTGAGGTTCTGCAGCACCTCGTTGACCACCGGGATCAAGTCGATGACGACCTTCCCGTTGACCACCGCAACCGCCTGGTTGTCGCCCTTGAGGACGGACACGACCTCCTGGTGGGACAAGGTGAGCGCCTGGTCCCAGACCTTGGTGAAGGCCGCCGAGCCGATGACCTTGCGGACCTGCTTGTCGATCACCGTCTGCATGCCGGAGGAGATCGGCGCGGCCAGGAACTGCAAGTTGTCCGGCAGGGCCGCGGCGACCTTCGGCTGCAGGTAGCCCGCCAGCTGGGTGCTGACCTCGGTGGCGATGGCGTCCTGCACCGCGGGCTGTTCGATGACCGGCCCGACCCTGGCCACGAACTTGTCGGTGTTCAGCGCCGTGCGCGTCGTCCACACCGAGACCACCGCAGTGATCATCAGCAGCCCGGTGAGGAACGCCAGGATGGCGGCGATGACAGCGCGCACCCGGTGCCCGCGGGCCGGGGGAGCGCCCGCGGTGGCCAGCTGCTGCTTCAGCGCCTCGTTCTCCGCGCGCAGCCGGTCGAGCTCGGTCTGATCTTGCGGCAGCTCAGCAGTCATGCCTCGGACGCTAGACCCGCCTTCACGGGGCCGGAATCACCCGCGGGGGATGACCTGCGGCTCAACCCCGGCGGCTGGGGTCGGCGAACCGGGCGAACGCCTGCAGGTTGGTCAGCGGCTCGCCGCGGCGCTGCCGCCACCCCCACTCCCGGCGGATCGAGCTGGCGAAGCCGATCTCCAGCAGCTGGTCGAAGCTCTCGTCGGCGTAGGTGAGCACGCAGCCGAGCAGCCGGTCCACCTCGTCGGCGGTGACCGCGGCGAGCGGCACCCGCCCGACCAGGTACACGTCGCCGAGCCGGTCCACGCTGAAGTGCACGCCGTAGGTGCGGGCGTTGCGCTCCAGCAGGGTGCGGTAGAACGCCGCGTGGTTCTCGTCCGGCTGGCGGATCACGAACGCCTCGACGAGCAGGCTCTGCTCGGTCACCACCAGCCAGGTGTTGGTGGCCAGCTTGTGGGTTCCGGCCAGGGTGACCAGGAAGGCCCCCTCGCGGGGGTGCTCGAAGGGCACCTCGGCCTGGGTCAGCGCCTCCTCGACGAGCGCGTCCAGGTCGCTCATCGGGCCGCTGCCCACGGCTCCCGACGGGCCAGCCGCGCGGCCAGCGCCTCGCGGTAGACCTGGGTCATGGCGGCGGCGGTGGCCGACCAGCTGAACGCCGTGGCGTGCCGACGGGCGCCGTCGCCCAGCGCGGCCAGCCGCCGGGGGTCGCCGACCAGCGCGGCGATCTCGCGGGCCCACCGCTGCGGGTCGTGGCCCTCGACGAGGACGCCGGACCGCCCGTCGGCCACCGCCGTCCGCAGCCCGCCCACCGCAGCGGCGACCACCGGGGTGCCGCAGGCCTGGGACTCCACGGCGACCAGCCCGAACGACTCGTTGTACGACGGGACGACGGTCAGCGTGGCCGCGCGGTACCAGTCGGCCAGCTCGGCCTGCGGGACCGGCGGCGCGAACCGCACCAGGTCGCGGATGCCGAGGTCGCGGGCCAGGTCGTCCAGGTGGGTGGGGTGCTCCAGCCCGCTGCCGCTCGGGCCGCCGACCACGGCGACCACCAGCCGCTCGCGCAGCGCGGGGTCGACCGCGACCAGCCGGGCGGCCGCCCGCAGCAGCACGTCGGGGGCCTTGAGCGGCTGGATCCGGCCCACGAACAGCAGCACGACGGCGTCCACGGGCAGCCCGAGCCGGGCCCGGGCGGCGGCCCGGTCGCCCTCCCGGAACACGTCGAGGTCGACGCCGGGCGAGACGACGAACACCCGCTCGGGGTCCGCGCCGTACAGCCGCACGAGCGCGTCCGCCTCGTGGTCGGCGTTCGCGACGTGCGCGTCGGCCAGCTCGACGACCTGTTCCTCGCCGATCAGCCGGGCCGACGGCTCCGGGGTGTCGCCGTGGGCCAGCGCGGCGTTCTTGACCTTGGCCATGGTGTGCATGGAGTGCACGAGCGGCACGCCCCAGCGCTCGGCGACCAGCGTGCCGACCTGCCCGGACAGCCAGTAGTGCGAGTGCACCAGGTCGAAGTAGCCGGGGTCGTGCAGCGCCTCGACCCGGGCCACGCCGCGGGTGACCGCGCACAGCTGGGCCGGCAGGTCCTGCTTGGACAGCCCCTCGAACGGCCCGGCGACCACGTTGCGCACGCGCACGCCGTCGGCCAGGTCGACGACCGGGGGCAGCCCGCCGCGGGTGGCCCTGGTGAAGATCTCGACCTCGGTGCCGGACGCCGCCAGCCGCTTGGCCAGCTCGACCACGTAGACGTTCATGCCCCCGGCGTCACCGGTCCCCGGCTGGTCCAGCGGGGAGGTGTGCACGGACAGCATGGCGACACGGCGCGGCACGTCCAGCCGGACCGGCACCACCGTCATCCGCGCGCTCCTTGTTCTAGGCGAACCAGTTCGAGGGTGATCCCCAGCGTCAACCGCAGGAGATCCTCCACGATTCCCCCGCCTGCTGCCCAACGAGCGAGTCAGCCCAGTTGCTCCAGCTCGGCGGAGACGATCGCGTGCGCCGCGGCGCTGAGCAGCACGAACCGCACCTCGGTGACGCTGCGGGTGGGGGTCGCGGCCACGGTGCGGACGGCGATCCGGGCGGCGTCGTCGGCCGGCCAGCCGTAGGCGCCCGTGGAGATCGCCGGGAACGCGACCGAGGTGGCGCCCAGCTCGTCGGCGACCGCCAGGCAGGACCGGTAGCAGGAGGCGAGCACCTCGGAGCGGTCCTCGCGCGGCGAGTGGACCGGGCCGACCGTGTGGACCACCCAGCGGGCCGGCAGCCGCCCGGCGGGGGTGGCCACCGCCTGCCCGGCCGGCAGCCCGTCCGGGTAGGCGCCCTCGCGCAGCGCGAGGCAGGCCGCCAGGATGTCCGGCCCGCCGCGGTGGTGGATGGCGCCGTCCACCCCGCCGCCGCCCAGCAGCGTGGAGTTGGCCGCGTTGACGATGGCGTCGACGTGCTGCTCGGTGATGTCCCCGACGACGGCTGTGAGCTGGGCGGTCATGGGCCTAGCCTGCACCGGATGACCGACGATGGGGTGGCCCGCACCGACCGGCTGGTGCTGCGGCCGTGGCGGCACGACGCGGTCGAGCCGATGGACGACCGGTACCGCCGCGAGGAGGTCTGGCGCTGGCTGGGCGCCCAGCCGGCTCCCCCGGCGTCCGTCGAGGCCATGCACGCCACCGTGGACCGCTGGGCCGCCCGCGCCGACGGGCCGTACGGGGTCTGGGCGGTCGTGCCGGTCGCGGTGGGCGCGCCGGTGGGCACGGTGCTGCTCGTGCGGCTGCCGGACGCCGACGGCCGGCGCACGGACGACGTCGAGGTGGGCTGGCACCTGCACCCGGACCACTGGGGCCACGGGTACGCCACCGAGGCGGCGCGGGCCCGGCTCTCGCGCGCCTGGGACGCCGGGCTGAGCGAGGTGTACGCCATGGTGCACGCGGCCAACGAGCGGTCGGTGGCGGTCACCCGGCGGCTGGGGATGGCACCGATCGGGCTGACCGACCGGTGGTACGGGGTGGAGCTGGCGGCGTTCCGGGCCGGCCGGCCGGCGCTCTAGCCGTGGGCCGGGTCGGTGATCCGCACCCGCAGCCGGCGGAACCCCTTGCCCTTGTTCTCCACCTTGACCACCTCGATGCCGCCGATCTGGGCGGTCGAGGCGACGTGGGTGCCGCCGTCGGCCTGCACGTCCAGGCCGTTGATGTCGACGATCCGCACGACCCGCAGGTCGGGCGGCAGCAGGTTGGTCGCCGTCCGGATGATGTCCGGGATCGCGAACGCCTCGTCGCGGGGCAGCGAGTAGACGGCGATGCCCCGGTCGGCGGCCACCTCGGTGGCGCAGGCGGCCGCGACGCGGTCCCTGAAGTCGGTCGGCAGCTCGGGCAGGTCGAAGTCCATCCGGGCCTCGAGCGGCTGCATGCTGCCACCGGTCACCAGCGCGCCGAAGTCGCGGAACACCACGCCGGAGAGCAGGTGCAGCGCGGAGTGGGTGCGCATCAGCGCGGTGCGCCGGTCGTCCTCGACGGCGCCGCGCACGGCGGTGCCGGGCGGCGGCAGCGGGTCACCCTCGGCGGCCACCAGCCACTGCTCGCCGTCCGCCGTGCGGGCGTCGACGATGCGGGTCTGGACGCCGCCCCACAGCAGCACGCCGTGGTCCGGCGGCTGGCCGCCCCCGCCGGGGTAGAACGCGGAGGTGTCGAGGACCACGGCGCCCTCGCCGGAGGCCAGCACGACGGCGTCCCACTCGCGCAGCGAGGCGTCGTCGAGCTCGAGGCGCTGGGTGCTCACCAGGGGCCGTAGGGGCCGTCGCTGGACGACCGGCCGCCGCGGCCGCGCCCACCGCCGAGGGCCTGCAGCTGCGGCCGGATCCCGTACAGGTAGACCAGCGACGCGGCGGCGCCGCCCACGACGAACAAGCTGAGCGGGTTCCGCGCCACCAGCGAGGCTCCGGCGAGCAGACCGAGGATGAGCAGCCAGACCACCTTGTCCAGCTTGCCGACCGCCTTGAAGTGCGCCGCCGGCCGGCGGGCCGCGTCCACGAACGCCCAGATCTCGAGCGCGAAGACGACCGCCCACAGGGCGAGGTTGACCAACTGGAACACGCTCATGCCTCCAGGGTAGGCGAATCTGCCGTGAACGCCGTTTGCGGTCCGATCCCGCCGTCCGCCGGCTGGTTCCGACCGCTAACGGTGATCATGGACGGCACAACGGCACGGGGCCGCCCCACCCGTTCGGTGGGACGGCCCCGGTCGGCACCGTGTGCGGGTGCCTGGTCGGCGGAAAGGGGTTAGGCGCCGACCTGCTCGGCAGCCACCTCGACCGCGGTGACGGTCTTCTCGGCGGCCTTGCGCGCCGACGTGCCGGCCGCCTTGGCCGCGGTGCGGGTGCGGGCGGCCGACGTGCGAGCCTGCGTCCCGGTGGCCTTCGCCGAGGTGCGGACCTGGGTGGCCTGCTTGCGGGCGGTGGTCCCGGCCGCCTTGGCCTTCGCCTCGGCGACGCTCACCTGGTGCGTGGCGTCCTTGACGGCCGGCTCGCGCCGGATCCGCTGGATCAGCTTCTGGCCGCGGGCGGCCAGCTCGTCGTAGGTCTCCTCGACCTGCTCGACCAGCTCGTGCGCGCGGGACTGGGCGGTGTCCGGCAGCTCGGCGACCGCGGTGCGGACCGCTTCGACCCGCTCGGTGGCGCGGTCTTGCAGCTCCTTCGGCTCCACCCGCAGCGCGCGCAGCTTCTCGCCGGCCTGGCGCATGGTGTGCACGGCGAGGTCGCCGACGCCGGCCACGGCGTACACCGGCTTGGTCTCGGTCAGGTCGACGACCGTCTTCCTGAGGTCCTGGGTGATGGGCATGGTGATCCTTCTTCCGGTTGCGATGTCTTCAGTGGTCGTCGTCCAACGCCTCTGTGTTCTGCCTGCAGAACGACTCGTAGACGTCCAGCAGTACTCGCTTCTGCCGCTGCGACAGGTGCGGGTCGCCGAGGACGGCCGCGGCGACGACCTGCTCGCCCTCGCGCTCCTCGAGCAGCCCCGCGCGCACGTACAGCGTCTCCGCGCTGATCCGCAGCGCCTTCGCGATCTGCTGCAGGATCTCCGCGCTCGGCTTCTTCAGGCCGCGCTCGATCTGGCTCAGGTAAGGGTTCGACACGCCAGCCGACTTCGCCAGCTGGCGAAGCGAAACCTCCGCCTGCTCACGCTGCTCGCGGATGTACTCCCCGAGCGACGCGACGTTCAACGTTGGCACACAAGCATTGTCTCACAAAGCGCTTGCTAAAGCAAGCGCCTGGTTAGCACCCATCGCCCGCGGCGGCGGATCAGGGCAGGACGGCGCGGACGGCGCCCACCGGCAGCCCCCCGCCGAGCAGCCCGTGCTCGGACTGCGCCTCCAGCACGGGCGCCGTCACCCCGAGCCGGCGCAGCACCGCGGCCATGAGCACGGTCCGGGCCCGCTCGGCGCCGTCGTCGATCTTCAGCGCGACCGCGCGGCCGTCCGGCAGGGCCGCCGCGTAGACACCTTCGGCGCCGTCCTTGGCCAGCAGGCCGGGCACTCCCGCCATCAGCGCGGTGACGTCGCGCCGGGTGCCGCCCACCCACTGCGGGTAGGCCCGCATCGCGTCCGCCACCCGCCGCGAGGGCGTGCCCGGCTCCGCTCGAACACAGGCGGCGAACGCCCGGGCCAGCCCGGTCAGGGTGAAGGCGAACACCGGGGCGCCGCAGCCGTCCACGCCGATCGCGGCCACCGGCTCGCCGGCCAGCCGCTCGGCGGTGCGCAGCAGCGCCTGCTGCAGCGGGTGGTCCGGCTCCCGGTAGGTGGACGTCGGCCAGCCGGCCGCCACGGCGGTGGCCAGCATGGCGGCGTGCTTGCCCGAGCAGTTCATCGCGACCGGCTCGGGGCCGCCGCCGGCGCGCAGCCAGTCCCGGCGGGCCACCTCGCCCAGCGGTAGGTCCGGCGGGGTCTGCAGGGCGGCGACGGTCAGCCCGGCGGAGGCCAGCACCCGGCGGACGCCGTCCAGGTGGAACGGCTCGCCCGAGTGCGAGGCCCCGGCCAGCGCCAGCAGCTCGTCCTCGAGCGGGAATCCGGCCTCGACCATGCCGACCGCCTGCATCAGCTTGTTCGACGAGCGGGGGAACACCGGGACGTCGACCGCGCCGACCGCGAGCAGCACCGAGCCGTCGGCGTCCAGCGCCACGACCGACCCGTGGTGGTGGCCCTCGACGAACCCCGAGCGCACCACCTCGGCGACGACCGGCAGCGGCGGCGCGCCCGGACCAGCGCCAGCCCCGGGGCCCACCGTTCTAGTCGCGCTCGGTCTTCAGCAGCTCGTCGACCGAGGCTTCGCCGTCGCGGTAACGGCGGGTGATCTCGGCGGTGAGCTGGTCCATGACCTGCTGCACCCGGTGCCGGATCCCGCTGACCGTGCGCTCGAAGCCGACCAGCTCCTCGTGCCCGGCGGCCAGCTGCGCGTCGGTCATCGCGCCGACGTTCGACAGCGCGGGGTCGGAGATGACCTGCTCGACCCGCCGGCGGTTCTCGGCCACCCGGCTGGGCTCGACGTTGAGGTAGCGGCCCAGCCCGTGCGGCGCCGGTCGGCCCTCCCCGCCCAGCACCTGCGGCAGCTGGTCCACCAGCGAGTCGGCGTCGCCACGGGCGGACCCGCGGCGCTGCTGCTCGGCCCGGATGATGTCCATGCGGCCCTGCAGCAGCCGGCGGATGTAGGACAGGTCGGCGTCCTCCTGCTCGGCGTCGAACCGGCGCTGCCGCACCTCCTGCAGCGTCATCTCGGTCAGGCCGTCAAGGAAGCCCTCCCCGAGGACCCGGTCGACCCGCCGCCGACCGCCAGACATCGGCTCACTCATCCGACCTCTTTCCCCCCTCGATCCTTCACCCTGAGCATCGACCGGGCCTCCGCCGGGGTCAGCGCCGGCCGCAGTGCGAGCCGGGCCAGGTCGCGCGCCCGCTCGACCAGCTGGACGTTGTCCCGCACCGGCTCGTTCGGAGCGTAGGTGAGGGTGTCCTCCATGCCCACCCGCAGATGGCCGCCGGCGGACAACGCCGCCAGCGCGACCGGCAGCGTGGTCCGCCCGACCCCGGTCGCCGACCAGGTGGCCCCGGCCGGCAGCGCGCGGACGGCGGCCACCAGGGCCTCGGTGGTGCCCGGCATCCCACCCGGCACCCCCATGACGAGGTCGCAGTGGACCTGCCCGCCGTACGGCGCCCCGAACGTGTCCAGCAGCCGGTTGAGCGCGGTGACGTGACCCAGGTCGAACAGCTCGAACTCGGGCACGACCTCGGCCGCCTGGGTCCGCTGGTACAGCTCGACCATGAACGGCCACGGGTTCAAGAAGACGTCGTCCCCGAAGTTGACCGTGCCGCAGGTGAGCGAGCAGGAGTCCGGCTCGGCGTCGAGCACCGCGAGCCGGGCCTCGTAGGGGTCGCGCACCGAGCCGCCGGTCGACAGCTGGACCACCAGGCCGGTCTGCTCGCGCAGCGCGGCGACGGTGTCCTTCAGCCGGACCGGGTCGAGGGTGGGGGCGGCCTCCGCGTCGCGGATGTGGACGTGGATCATGGCGGCGCCCGCGGCCTCGCACGCCTGGGCGGTTTGCACCAGTTCGTCCGGGGTCACCGGCAGCGCGGGAGCGTCGGCCTTCGCCGTCTCCGCACCGGTCGGGGCGACCGTGATCATGGTTCCTGAGGGGGCCACAGGGTCATGGTGTCACGTTCCGCCGACGACCTGCTCACCATAGGTCACCCGCACGCCGCAACCGGGCCACAGACAGGGCTCAACAAACCGGCCGACGCTGCCGATGGGACGGATATCCACTGCGGAACCATCCACGGCGGGCGGGCCCTGGGAGGGAGGATCAGCATGCTCGACGGCGACCTCCTGACCGGTCCGCTCGAGCAGGTGTTGCTGGACCTCGGGGCGCAGGGGTCGACCGGTTGCCTGCACGTCGTGGACGACTTCGAGGACGAGGCCGAGGTCTACTTCCGGGACGGGCTGATCTACTCGGTCTTCGTCCCCGGCCGTCGTCCGCTGATCGGCTCGCGGCTCATCTCCTCCGGCGTCCTCGCGCCCGAGACCCTGGCCGAGGCGCTGGAGGTCCAGCGCAGCGGCGAGCTGGTCGGCTGGCGGCTGGGCGAGCTGCTGGTCCACCTGGGGTTCGTGGAGCGGGAGGTCGTCGAGGCGTTCGTCTCCGAGCAGCTCGTCGACCAGCTGACCGACCTGATGGGCTGGCGCGTCGACTCCTGGAAGTTCCGCCCCCGCAAGCTGGCCCGCCAGGACGTCTCCCCGCCGCAGGAGGTGCACGCCCTGCTGGGCGAGATCCGCGAGCGGCGGACGCACTGGGGGCAGCTGCGCGGCCTGATCGGGACGCCGGAGTCGGTGCCGGTGCTCGCCAGCAGCGGCGCGACCAGCGAGGACGTCCTCATCGGCCCCGGCGAGTGGGCGATGCTGTGCAAGGTGGACGGCGACCGGTCCATCGCCGACCTCGCCATCGACTGCGGCTTCACCCTCTACGAGGGCGCGCAGGTGATCGGCAGCCTGGTCGAGGCCGGGCTGGTGGACGTCGACCGGACGCTCACACCGGTCCCCGACCTGCCGGCCGAGGAGCCCTTCGAGGACGCGGTCGACGAGCCGGTCGAGGACGCGGCCGACGAGCCGGTCGAGGACGCGGTCGACGAGCCGGTCGAGGACGCGGTCGACGAGCCGGT